>JAFTDT010000115.1 GCA_017453985.1 Clostridia bacterium | reverse complement strand
TTGATATACTTCCCACTTTTGATCCGTGCGTCGGCGGGCTTCGACTCGTCGTCGGGGATTGCCCAGCGGTTGCCGATTTTCACCGCGCCCGGTATGCGCTCCTCGTTGCACAATATCTGTATGCGCCGCGGGGAAATGCCCCAGCGTTCGGCTGTCTGTGGGACGGAAAGATACTTCATTGTTGCAGCCCTCCGGTCTGTTTGCGCTTCCGCTTCGCCTCGTTGTAGTTACAAAAAACCATAATACATTATACTCTGATTAGCGAATAAAAACAAGGGCTTCTCCGACTAATTCCGAGCATTTTTTCATATCGCATGAACAAGGGCTTGGGAAGTTCCCAAAAGAAAAATGAGCGCAAGGGCAGCAAGCCCAAACGCTCATTTTTGCCGTGTGTACGGACACCGGCTGTGCTTGCTATTCTCTAAAATCTCATATAAGCAGATACTCTGCGCTCTCGTTTTCTAAAAAACCGAGGGCTCTTTTTTTATTGAAATCACTACCAAGTTTTTGACAGAAAATGTCCGTTGTAGTATGAAGGGAGTTTTTTATGGCAGATCGAACAAGACCAATCCGAATTGAGTTCTGTGTGACGGAGTAGGAAAAGCGGCTCATACAGCACAAGATGGCGCATCTCGGCACGCGCAACATGGGCGCGTATCTCCGCAAGATGGCGATTGACGGCTATATCATCAAGGTGGACTACACCGAGCAGAAAAGGCTTGCCGCCGCTGTCAGCCGCGTCGCCGCGAATATCAACCGCATTTGCCGACGCATAAACAGCACCGGTCATTTCTACGCTGCCGATGTGGCGGAGCTGAAGGAGAGGCAGAAAGAGATATGGGCGCTGCTGCGCGAGCGGCAAAAGGAGGAGCTATGACCACAACGGAATTTTCAATTACCCGTCCAGCGCAAAGCTGATTCAGCCGAGGGAGGATGGCGAAAAACTGTCGGAATAAAGGTCGAAAATCGGGCATTTTTTGCCCTGTAAGCGACGCGGATGATACTGGGAATATCTTAAATCGCGCCTGTACGCTATGAAAGGAGGAACGGAATGAAGAAAAAGAACTGCATTGACGCAAACGATGTAAGCACCGCCGAAATACCGGAGTTTGTATATGAATCACTGGCAAGGAGCCTGCTGCCGGTTATTCAGAAATACTATGAAAGTGACGAGGGTAAACGGGCCTTTGCCGAATGGAAAGAGAAAAACGGTGCGGAGACGAAGGATACTACATAAAGCGAGACGGAAGGACTGCCATATCCGGCAATCCTCCCGTCTTTTCGTTTACCAATGCTTGATTTCCTCAATATAAACGATAAATCCGAACACATCACCAATCGTGAAGAGTTCGGATTATCTTGCTTTGGTGGAGATAAGCGGGATCGAACCGCTGACCTCTTGAATGCCATTCAAGCGCTCTCCCAGCTGAGCTATACCCCCATGCGCTGCAAAAGACTGCCTAATCATATTAACACAGGTGCGGGGGCTTGTCAACACCAAAAATAATATTTTCTCTTTGCAAAATCTTCAATTCTTACTTGTTCGGATGCGTGATTTGTGCTACTCTATAGCTGTAATGAATATCCAAAGGAGGGCATTTATGAAACTGAGCTTTTTCGGTGCGGCGCGGGCGGTCACAGGGAGCTGCCACTGCATAGACGTCAACAGCAGACGCATTTTGATAGACTGCGGATTGCAGCAGGGGCGCGACGAGCTTGACAACGCCTATCTTCCCTTTTCGGCGGGCAGCATCGATTACGTGATCGTCACGCACGCGCATATCGACCATTCCGGCAGACTGCCGCTGCTGGTGAAAAACGGCTTTCGCGGCGAAATATACGTCACCGACATGACCGCGCAGCTTCTCTCCATCATGCTGCGCGACAGCGCACATATCCAGGAGAGCGACGCGGCGTGGGAAAATCAAAAGGGCAAGCGCGCCGGCAAGAATGCCGTCGAGCCGCTCTACACCCTCGCTGACGCGGAGGAATGCATGAACTTTCTGCACACGCTGCCCTATGACCGCACGGCGGAAATCTGCCCCGGCGTCAAGCTGCGCTTTACCGACGCGGGACATCTGCTCGGCTCCGCCTATGCCGAGCTGTGGCTGACGGAAAACGGCGTCACCAAAAAGATCGTGTTTTCCGGCGATATCGGCAACAATGACCAGCCGGTAATCCGCGACCCGCAGAAGATAAGCGAGGCGGATTACGTCGTCACGGAAAGCACCTACGGCGACAGGCTGCACGAGGAGGGCGACGGCGAATATACCGAGGCACTGGCGCACATACTCGACGAGACCTTCCGCCGCGGCGGAAACGTGATAATCCCCTCCTTTGCGGTAGGGCGCACGCAGGAGGTGCTGTATTTTATCCGCGAGATAAAGGAGCGCGGGCTGGTTCCCTCGCTGCCGGATTTTCCGGTATATGTGGACAGTCCGCTCGCCAAAGAAGCGACGCAGATATTCTCCGGCGACCTCTCCGGCTATCTCGACGAGGAGGCGCTGGAGCTGGTGCGCGGCGGCGAGGATATGTTCTCCTTCCCCTCGCTGCGGCTCTGCGAAACGAGTGACGAATCCAAGCAGCTCAACACAGATGCCTCGCCCAAGGTGATAATATCCGCCAGCGGCATGTGCGACGCGGGGCGCGTGCGGCATCACCTCAAGCACAACCTCTGGAGAAGCGAATGCTCGGTGGTGTTCGTCGGCTATCAGGCGGAGGGCAGCTTCGGCCGAAGGCTGCTTGACGGCGCGAGGTCGGTAAAGCTTTTCGGCGAGGAAATCGCCGTGAACGCGCACATCGTCAACTTCCCCGGTCTGTCCTCGCATGCGGACAAAAACGGGCTGCTGGAGTGGATAGAGGCATATTCCCCGCGTCCCGACCACGTATTCGTGGTACACGGCGACGCGGAGGTCGCGCCGGTATACGCCGACACGCTGCGTCAGCGCGGATTTTCCGCGCATGCGCCGGAGTATCTTGAGGAATACGACCTGCTGGCAAATCGAGTGCTAAAGCCCGGCGTTACGCCGCAGCGTAAAAAAGCCTCCCGTACGGAAAGCCCCGCCTTTGCGCGGCTGCTGGGCGCCGGACAGGCGCTGATGGAGGTCATCGCCCACAACCGCGGCGGCGCCAACAAGGATTTGGCGAAGTTCGCCGACCAGATACGCGAGCTTTGCCGCAAATGGGACAGGTAAGCCGAGCGGTCATCGCTCTTCGCGGACAGTCCGGATCGATTTCCAAGACGCGCTCAGGCGTAAAAGACAGGAGGTACAAAATGAAAAGGGTAACCGCCGCGGTGCTGTTTGCTTTGACGTTTTTGCGCTGCTTTCCGGCTGTCCGGCGAATAGAGCAAACGAAAGCAAGCAATCTGAGAATACAATCAATGTTAATGGAGAAGGCGGAAATATTGTTGCGAGTCCATATGAAAGATTTTTTAAGCTGTCCGATTTTTCAGAAATTTATGAAGGAATGTCCGGCGATGAAATTAAGGAGCGTTTAGGAGAGCCGAGTGGATTTGCAGGCTCCGGCATTGTTCGGGATGTGTATGCGCTGGAGGGTGGCGGAGTTGTGGATATATTAATTAGAAACGGCAAAAGTACTTGCAGCGAAATTCGTATAGTGCTTCCAGATGGCAGAATCTTTGTACCTGACGGCAGAAAAATCGCCCCCCTGTTGGGTAGTTAACTATGTTAAGCCGAGCGCTTGCCGCGTTGAAATCAACTGCCGATGCGGCATAAGCCAGCCCCCGGCATGGAAAATCCATGCCGGGGGCTTTTTTGCTTCTCATTCCGCTGCTTTGAAATTTTATATCGGCTTTATGCGCTCCGCCGTCTCTGATGCGACTCCCAGCGCCGCTCGGCGGCTCATCATTCCAGATACATGTGCCGCAGCCGCTCTTTCTCCTCTGCCGTCACGCGCAGTCCCTGCTCCAAAAAGCCCTCGAAGCCTCCATAAAGCTCATCAGCTTTACTGTAAGCCGCGTCCAAGTATTCTTCCGAGGCGCCAAACATATATCCCATGGCAAGCTCCGCCTCCTCGCTCACCTGTCCGGTTCGGCGGCGCAGCATCTCCCGCAGCGCCGCAACCTCCTGCATCAGATGCTCGTTTGTCCGCAGATAATCCTCCTTTATGGCGTCTCTGTCCACGCCGAGCAGCTCCTCGACGATGACCGAGGCAAAGCCCGCACGATCCTTGCCTGCCGTGCAGTGCCACAGCAGCGCCCTGTCCCGCTCCGCAAGCAGCAGCCGCACGAAACGGGCGTAGCCCTCCACGGAAAAGGCATTTGCCACAAAGCCCGTGTATATGCCGCACATATAGCCTTTTGCCCTGCCGGCATCCCGCATAAGCAGGCTTATCGCCTTCTCATCCGCCTCCCGCTCCCGCGTGACGCCCTCTGTGAGGTCGTTCAGTATCGGCAGGTGGTGATAAGCTATGCCTGCAAGCTGCGGGTCGGGCTTTTCCCTGCGCTCCTTCTCCGTGCGGAAGTCAACCACGGCGTCCGCCAGCGCGGCAAGCGCCGCTCTGTCCGCCTCGCTCGATGCGAAAAGATGCCCACTGCGGATAAGCTTGCCGCTGCGGATCCTCCTGCCGTCCGCCGTCGGCATTCCGCCGAGATCTCTGGTATTGTTCAGCTTTTCAAACGCCATCAGTCTGCTCATACCCGTTCCCCTTCTGTTTATATTCCTGTTATATTCCTGCGCGCTTATGCAAAGACCCGCGGGAGCCTTCCGCCGTATACAGCGGCTCTCCGCGGGAAATATGCATTCTTGATATCAGTATTTTTCCCAGTGGATATTTTCCTCGCTGAGCTGGGTACGGCTCTCCGGCTCGCTCTGCGGATAGCCGACGTATATCACCGCGGTCGGGCGCACATGCTCCGGCAGACCGAAGGCTGCGCGCATCTTCCCGTCCAGCTCCTCCGAACCGTAAGCGGACAGCCAGACCGTGCCCAGCCCGAAGTCCGGCGCAGCGTTGAGGATATTTTCCGTCGCGGCAAAGCAGTCCTGCACGGAAACAAACTCCCGCACAACCTTATT
>JAFTDT010000114.1 GCA_017453985.1 Clostridia bacterium | reverse complement strand
CTTGCTTTTGGTGTTGTTTAATTTACAAAGTGCTGCCGCCCGCCCCGCGAGCGCCTTATTAATTTACCACATCTCTCCCACCTTGTCAATACCTTTTTTTACTTTATTTTTTTATTTTTTTCAAAAAAGATTTCTAAGGCGTGAGAGCAGCTCCACAAGCTTGAACTTCACTACGTATACTGTGCCGTCGCCTTTGATGAATGCAAGCTCCTCATCGGTCAGTCCCGCTTCTTTCGCAATGCAGTCCAGCTCCTGCTCCGAGACTCCGGCGCACAGCGGCGGGAACAGCACGCACCACCAGTTTTTGCCCGCGCCTGCGCCAATCACCACTCGCACTGCATCGTAATTTCCCGCCGGCAGTGAAAAGCCGTCGTAATGCCTCGTATCAAAATACATGTTGGTTCTCAGCACACGCACCGGATACGTGCAGCCGCGCCGGACAAGCTCTGCCTGAGCCGTCAAGCGCATACGCTCCAGCAGCGCATCGCTTATCTCCGTATCCTCCGGCGATATCTCCGCCAGCACTCTGTCGCGCACCGCAAGCTTGAGCGCCTGATCCTCCGCCGAGTCCGAATTGGCTATCACGTGCAGGCGCACCATCTTTCCCGCAAGCTCCGCCTGCGTCTGCATCGGCATCACTGACATCAGCATCAGTATGAGCAGCGTCACCGCCAAAACCAGTTCCCATCGTCTGAATTTCAGAAAAGCACCTCCTTCAATCACGATATGCCTTAATTTTTGACGGGTTTTTCCTTTTTTATTCAGTCCCGCGTTTGCGGCTGCGCCAAATAGACGCGCCGCTTCTCCTGCTTCAGCGCCTCTGCCGCCTCTTTTGCCGCGTCCTCTTTCTCGAAAACGCCGTATACTGCCGAGCCGGAGCCTGTCATCATCGCGCCCAGCGCGCCCAGCCGGAGCAGCTCCCGCTTTATCTCCGCTATCTCAGGATATTTCCCCGCGACCACCGCCTCCAGTGCGTTGAACATGCCCGCGCATATCTCGCTCAGCGAGCCTGAGCGCAGCGCCGCCTCCATATCCTCCGCACCGCGCTCCGCCCTTACCGAAGGCGCTGCATCGTACAGCTCATAGGCGCTCTTTGCCGAGACTGAAAACGCCGGCTTGCATATCACCAAGGTGCAGGGCGGCATGGATGGCAGCGGCTCCAGCCTGTCGCCTACGCCGCCGCCCAGCGCGGCGCCGCCCATGAGACAAAACGGGCAGTCCGCGCCGAGTTCCGCCGCTATCTCCCTCAGTCTCTCCTCCGGCAGCGGCTCGCCGCAAGCGGCGTTCAGCATCCGCAGCACCGCGGCGCCGTCTGTACTGCTGCCGCCAAGCCCCGCGCCCACCGGTATATTCTTCCTCATATTAATATATAAGCCTTTATTCGGCATATTCGCCGCCGCGAAAAACACTTCTGCCGCTTTGTAGGCGATATTTCGCCGGTCAGTCGGAATGTACGGCAGATTGCTGCGGAGAGAAATCTCCCCGCCTCTGCCCGGTGATATCATCACCTCGTCACCGAGGGAAATGCTCTGGAACACGGTTTCCAGCAGATGATATCCGTCCTCGCGGCGTCCGACAATGTCCAAAAACAAATTTATCTTGCCGTATGCACGGCAGGCATGCTTTTTCATACGCTCATCTTCCAATACATTATATAAATATATATTCCGGTTTTCTCCTGCGGTACACGGTCAGGCGGTCAAAGCCGCAGCCGCGCAGCATGGCGCAGACCTCATGGAAGCCCACGCCGACGCCGTCCGCCTTATGCGTGTCCGAGCCGACGGTCACACGCTCGCCTCCCGCCCGCTTATAGTCCTCTAATATCCACTCCTCGCCGGCGTGCGTCCTCTGCCAGCGCCGCATGCCGCTGGTATTTATCTCCAGCGCCACGCCGCTGTCCGCAACTGCCTTCAGCATCGGCAGCATATGCTCACGGTAGCGCCGCAGCGAACAGCCGCGCTCGCGGAAAACGTGCTCCATTACGCGCATTGGATAGTCGTAGTGGGTAACAACGTCGACAAAGCTGCAGCGCGCCACCTCGCACAGCTCGGAAAAATACTGTTCGAACATATTGTCGCAGGCGCGCAAATCCGGGTACCGCGTGCTGTATACGTCGATTTCCGGTCTCACGTCGTGTACGCTGCCCAGCACCACGTCAAAATCCCGCTCCGACAAAAACTCCCGCGTTATTTCCGGGCAAATATGAGGCTGCCCTATCTCCACGCCGCAAAGCAGCGTAAGCCGCCCGGCGTATTTTTCCGCCGCGAGCCTCATCGCCTCCTTGCGCTGCGCCTCATGGCGGAAGTAATAGTCTCCTCCCCCTCTTGAATCTATGTCGAAATGCTCCGTTATCGCCAAAACGCTTACACCCTTTTCCGCCGCGGAAGCACACAGCTCGTCCACCGTGCATCTGCCGTCAAAGGAAAACTCGGTATGCGTATGCATGTCGCAGGATCTCAATATCATTTTTTCTCTCCTTTTGCCGTGACTACTAAAGTTCATAATAACATATTTTTTTGCTTTTATGAATTATTTTTTTCTTTTCGGGCAAAATGTTTTTAAACAATTTATGTAAGGAGACAAACGATATGAATAAAGCTGCATTGACTCTTGTGATAATCGGCGCGCTCAACTGGGGCTCCATCGGGCTTTTCAAGTTCGATCTCGTCGCCTGGATATTCGGCGGGCAGGCGTCGGTGGGAAGCCGGATAGTCTATACCCTCGTCGGCATCGCCGGCCTTTGGTGCGTGTCGCTGCTGTTCAAGCGCATAGAAAGCGCCGAGGCGATCTGAATACCGTATTTACAGGCGCGCTGCCATCGGGCACGCGCCCTTTTTATTGACAGTCTGCGGCAATTTGGTATAATAT
>JAFTDT010000113.1 GCA_017453985.1 Clostridia bacterium | reverse complement strand
ATTTCCACGCCTGCAGAGTAAGCTGCATGATGGTGATCCAGTCAACGGCATTGACTGCCGTGCTCCAATTTGCGCTGTTCTTGCTGTTATCGGGTTCCGTGTCTGTCATGTCCGCCAGCAGCACCCAAAGATTGTACTGCGTGTCGTTCACCTTGATTGTGAAGCCCTCATCATTGGGAGAGGTGTATTCTCCGCCAGAAGCCACCAGCGTCCAGCGCATGATGGTTATCCAGTCGAGAGCGTTCATAGTTCCGTCCAAATTGACGTCTCCCGGCGTGACGATGAGATATTCCTTGCCCTCCAGCGTGATGCGCACCGCGCCGGGGGCAAGGGAGTTGAAGACAACGAAAACGGTAGTCTCTCCTTCCGTAGTTTCTCTCCCGTATAACTCGATGCGCATGACCTCCTTCTCGCCCGCGTACAGCGTCAGCGTGGGAATGGTCCTACCCGCTTTGTAAACAAATTCGGACTCCCCGGCAAGAGGCACAAAGCCGTTTTGCGTTGCGCGCTCGTATCTCGCGCTCCGCATCAGAGAAACAGGATCATATTGCATGAAGTCTCCGTCAAGAATCATCTGCAGGGAGGTTTGATCCGGGTCATAGCCGTAACTGTTCGGTTCGTTGGTTTTGCCCAAGCTGCGGCTCATGCTCTCACAGCGCAGTATCTTGCCTGTCTCGAACCGCTCACCATCCTCGTCAAGCAGCACGGCTCCGGTGTCGGGCACCCTATAGAAAAGGCGATACGTCCCGGAGGTGTCGTCTTGGTAATAGGCAACATAACTGTTAACAATCACTTCCGTATACTTGTCAAATTTATCGGCAGGGTCAAACTCGACGTAGATAGACAGCACTTCTCCGGCAGAGAATATCTCGTCATCTTTTTTCCATCTACTCTGATCAATCGACCAAAACTCTACCTTCTTTACCGTCGCCTTTGCCGGACTGTAAACAACGACGCCCGTTTTTACGGGAGTGCTGCCGACAGTGGGAAGCGTGATCGCCGCTAAAACCTTTGCAAATTTATCGCCCTCGGAATAGGGTTTGACGGTGATGGGCTGCTCCGCGGTCTTGGTCACGCCGCAGCATGTATAGCTTACCGTTATTTTCGTATCGGACGCCTTCAGCATGCCCTGAGGCTCCAATGTATAGCTTCTGATCTTGGCGGTGCTGCCGTCGGAGTACGTCGCTGTTACCTCCATTCCCATCGGATTAAACCGTTGTCCCTCCACATAATCGGTATAGTAGGGTGTGCCGGTAATTGCGATGCCGGTCAGAGCCTTTGGGATAAGCTTGATGACCGCAACGGCGCTATCCTGTCCGGAAGAGCTTTCCGCAGTCACCTTGACGCATTCCGCCTCAAAGCCATCAGAAAAGAATATGCAGTCCTCCTTCTTCAGCTTGCTGAAATCTATGCTGTTGTTGCCTTTTATAACGGCGCTAGCATAATATTCCGCTCCTGCCCGCATCTCGCCTGTCAGCAAAGTTCGGCAGGCCTCATCCGTATAAACATAATCCCATTTGAAGTCAGGATCTCTTATGGGTTCAACGTCGTCTTTCCATATGACATCTTTGACATAACCCCATCTAAACCGATAAGTTCCTTCACCGGAGCCTTCGTCCTCGACACGCTCAAGCTCGCCGAGGTATGCGGTTATCCCCTCAAGAGTGCAGTGCAGAGGAGTGATGGTGACTGGCTGCGTTGCCGTCATGGTCGTACCGCACCAGGTATAGCTTATCGTTACCTTCATGTCGGAAGGGATCCTCATGTGCCAAGGATCATATGTATAGCCCTCGATCTCCTCCGTGCTGTTATCGGAGTATGTCGCCGTCACCACCATGCCCGCCGAAACAAAGCTCTCGCCCTCCATATATTCGACCTTGACGGGGGGCGTGGTGACTGCAATTTCGGTCAGAGTCTTTGGCTTAATCTTGAAGACAAGCCTGATTACATCAAAACCATGGTTGCTTTCCGCGGTTATTTTGACGCATTCCGTGTCACAGCTCATCAGACGCAATATGCAGTCCTTCTTCTGCAGTTTGTCGAAAACTATGCTGTGGTCGTCGTACATCGGGTTCTGTACAACGGCGGTAAGATAATATTCCTCTCCCGTCTGCAGCGCTCCCGTCAGCGGAATCTGACAGGCTTCGTCCGTATAAACACTCTGAACTGCATTGAAATTCGGCGTCTGCTCTGGCGCATCGTCATTTTCCCACGTGAACGATGCAGACCGAACGGAAACAAAATAGCTGTTCGCGTTGGTGAAAAGGCGGCCGACTGCGGTTACCCCCGTCAGGATATGAGCAGACAATGGCTTGACAGTGATGGGCTGCACAGCCGTCACGGTTTCGCCGCCGAAGGCAAAGCTGACGGTCACGCTTGTGTCGGCGGTCGTCAGCGCGCCGTTGGGCTGCCAGCTATAACCATCGACAGCTTCCTCGCTGCCGTCATTATATGTCGCTTTCACCACCATGCCCGCCGGGTCAAAGCTCTCGCCCTCCGTGTATTCGAGCTTGGAGGGAGGGGTGGTTATCTCAAGCTTTACGGGCTTGCGCGCAGGTGCATTATACTTCAGCGTCAGCTCCGAGAGCTGGATGCCGCTCGCGCCCCTGCTCGCGCTGACCATAAAGCGGAAATACTGCCAGCTCCCCTCTGTATCGAGGTCAAAGTCGTAGGTCGCAAAGTTTTTGTCCTCAAGCGTCCGGTCGTTTGTCACCGAGGCGATGACCGTCCAACTGCTGTTTTGCGACGCCTTTGCCTTGAGTATCCACGAGCTTGGGTTGCGGCCTCCCCACTCCGTGTTGTCGTTGCCCGTGGTCAGGCTGTATCCGTTTATGCGGATGGCGCTCTCGGCGTGAAAGTCCACCCACCAGAAAGCCTGATTTTCGCCGGGCGGCGTCGTCTTGACTCCCGAATACCACTTTGTTTGCGTAGATCCGTCAACAAGCGAGGCATAGCTTTCGCTGCCGCTGTTGCCGTTGCCTCCGTCAGCGATAAAGCCGCTGTACGACTCCGCCCGCGCCGCCTGCCCATGCGGCAGCAGCGTAAGCGCCATGACAAAAGCCAGCAGCAGACTCAGCGGCCGGTTATGCTTCTTTTTCATTTATATACTCCTTTCGTTGATGCTTGCAATAAATATATCATAAATCAACCAACCGTGCAATGGTTCAGCCGAAAAAAGTGAGTTCTTTACGACAGACGCTCCCGCGCCTGCTGAGCCACTCGCAGGGCGGGTGCTGCCTCCCGTCGATTGACGGAGGCACACATTTCTTTGCGGCGAAAGCTGCCGCGCAAAAAAGCGGAGGGGAGGCGAACGCAAAAACACACTCGGTTTTGGTTTTTATGACCTTTTTCGACATGTTTTTTATTACGTTCGGTATATAATAATGCCGGATAATGTCAAAACAGCGTTTTTTATCTGAAAGGAGCATATGAAAATGAAGACCGTGACTGTCCATCTGCCGGAGTTTATGCATGATTTTTACATCAGGATCGCCGAGCATGCCGGCGTGCCTGTGGAGCAGGTGATCTCCGACGCGCTTTTCCGTCTGGCGGGCATGCTCGCCGCGGATATGGTTGCCGATTGAGCAAGGCGGGCATATACGCTGCGTAATATGCTGCTCTGACCCGCTTTGACAGGATGAAAAAGCGCGATGCATGGCATCGCGCTTTTCATCAGTCTGCGCCCTATCCGCGCATTATCTGCGTCCCTTCGCGGCGGCGGAAGGCGCGGCGTACTCCTCCGCCTCCGGCTAGCGGTACGGATACGGCGCGCCGCGCACCACGCCGAACAGTCCGGCGATCTCGTCGCTGGCGCTGTCCGACTGCTTCCATTCGTCAAGCAGCCGCGCCAGATGCTTCTGCGCGGAGGCAGAGCCGTCGATATAGCTTTGCCGGTCGAACCTCTCGCGCTCCCAGTAGTCCTTCCGTTCCGCGTCGCGCAGCGCCTGCGCCGTGTCCAGACTGTCCGTCAGTCGGCCATAATCCTCGCGCCAGCCCTTATAAGCCAGATCGCGGTCGGAGTTGTACTGCTTCAGCTCGTCCAGATAGCGCGCATAATCGCTCTTTTCCATGCTCTGCATCGCGCCGAGCGCGCTCCGCAGCCGCTCGTAATCGTCCTTGTACCTGCCGTAAGCGAGCTTGTACAGCTCCGGCAGGCGGTCGGCAAGCTGGGCGCTGTAATAATTCCCCGCCTGCGTCGCCGCCGAGACCGCCGCCGTGCTGGGGCGTCCGCCCGTCATCGCGGCATAGGACGCCAGCGTGTCGCGCACGCTCCGCTCGCCCTCGCGCGCCGCCTGCTTGCGATATGCCGAATACAGCGGATCCTGCTCGGGATCGTATTCAAAATCGCGGTAGCTGCGGATCTGTCCGGCAAGCTCGTCCGCCTCCGCGCCGTAACGGCTCCGGTAGCGCGGCGCGCTGTCATAGGAAAATCCGCCCGCCGCCTGCCGTTCGGCAAAAAGCCTGTTTACCGCCTCGCCGTAGGCATCCGGCTCCTCGCGTCTGGCATAGAAGCCCGGCACCTCGTAATATCCGTTTCCCCATGTGCCGCCGCTGGCGCCGAAGCGCATGCGTTCGCGGTTTGCCGCCTGATTGAGCCTGCGGCGCTCCTCGGGATCGGAGGAGGCGCCGTACTGCTGCTTGTAGTCGATTATCCGCATCGCCGCGGCGGGATCGCTGCGCGCGATCTGCCAGTCGAAGTCGGACATCTGCTCGAATACGCCCTTTTCGCGCGCGTATTCCTGCGTCTGTTCAAAGGTATTTCTTTTGCTCATGCCTTCACCTCATACGCTTCCGTCGTCGCCGCTGCCGGTGAGTATCCGCTTGACGCACAGGAGCAGCAGCTCGCCGCCGAACACGGCGAAGATGGCTCCCGCCACGCCCGTGACCAGCAGCCCGCGCGTGTGCGCGATCAGCATGCTCCAGAAGGCTGTCAGCGAACAAAACGCGATGCAGTAGGCGACTATCACCCTGCTGAACATTCCCTTTTTCTTGTTTTTCTTCATAAAATACCTCCGTTATCTGCTGCTGCCGGCGTAATATTCGCGTGAAAGCGCCAGCAGCCTCCATTCTCCGCTGCCCTCCAGCCTGAGACGCCAGCGGTCGCAGCGCCGCGGCACGATCGGCAGCTCTGCGCTGCGCGCCGAGCCGCCGTAAAGCGTGCCGACGTTTTCCCATGCGCCGCCGTCGCAGCTCAGGTATGCCGTCAGCGCGGCGCCCGCCTCCAGCCGCACCCGCACCTGCAGGCGCGTCAGCCCCTTCTTGTCGGGCAGCGATTCGTACATGTCTCCCGTCTCCGCGGCGGACGGCACCGCATTTTCCCGCGCAAGCCCGCTCATGTCGCCTGTCAGCTTGAGCAGCTCGCCGTCGCGCAGCAGCATATACAGTCCGTCGAGATACGCAAAGCCGATCGCCTCCGAGTTGTCCTCACGGTGCCACAGGCCGCGCTCCGTGTCGTAAACGAACAGCCCGCAGGTCTCGCCGCGGCGCATGCTGATGTAGTATTTTCTGCCGTCGCTTCCCGCGACGCCGTCGGAGAAGCCCTCGCCGAGACAGGCGCTCACCGGCGAGGGTACGCCCCCGCCGTAAGCCATCACTCCCGACGGCGAGAGATACAGCAGCGTTTCGCCCGCGACGGAAAGACTGCGCCCGCAGCCGCGCTTGACGCCCGCCACGGCGCTTGCCATGAGCTGGAACGCCGAGGGCTTCGCCCCGTGCACCTTGTATATACGGTCCTCCTTGAAAAACACCGGATATCCGAGATAGGATATGCAGCCGGTGAAGTCTCCCGCGCTGCCGGACTCCGCCGCCCAGCTGTCGTCCGCCAGCCCGTCGAAGCAGTTCCAGTTGAAGGGATCGCCCAGCTTGCTGGCATATATCGTGTCCCCCTTGCAGCCCCAAAGCCGGTTTTCGTTCTGGCAGATGAAGTCCAGCTCCGGCGCCGTGCGCGAGACCGTCACCGCCGCCGGCTCGGTGTATTCGGCTGCGCCGCCGAGGTCAAAGGTGTTTTCGTAAAAGGTCAGGCGTCGTCCGCCCAGCCCGATCTCGCGCACCACCGCCGTCAGATTGTTCTTCTCCCGCGTCGCGCCGGCAAATGTCACCGCGTCCCCCGCGCGGAAGGGGAATGGCTCGCCGTCCGTCACCACGCAGCAAGCCTTGGCGGGCTCGCCGGCATACAGCCCGTCGCAGAAGGTCAGTCTGCCTGCGCCGGGCGCATAGTGCTGCTCCAGCGTTCCGCTCACGTCGCCGACCGTGTCGTAATACTTCTTGTCGGGGAAGATGACGATGAAGCGTCCCAGCGCGGCGAGGGTCTTTTGCCCCTCCGTCACGTCGCACACCGCTCTGCTCCCGCGAAACAGCGAGCCGCTCTTGACCGTGTAAAGCTCGCCGTCGGCAAAGACGCCGCCCGGCGCGCTCAGCGCGCCCACTCTGCCGCGCCGCTCGCGCGGGGAGAGCAGCGGGTAATGGCGCGAGCTCATGTTCAGCATGGCGGCAAAGCTGCCGTCGCCTGCGCTTTCGCGCAGATCCAGCCCTCCGAACGTCTCGCGCACCGTTTTTTTGATGTTGTCCCTGTACCGCATTTGTGGCAGCGGCATTTTCATTCCTCCTAAAAATCAGTTTGGGCAAAGCCCCGTCACGGCGCGGCGCTGTGCGTGTCCGCGCCCCGACCCCATTTTTGCAGCAGATACTCCCGCGCTTCGGGACCTGCGCGGCGAAAATCCTCGCGCATGTCCGCCGTCCAGCCGTCGCTGCCCGCGGCGGGCGGCAGGGAATAGGTGCGCTGCTGTCCGCGGATAAAATGCGCGATCGCCAGCGCCATCACGCAGTCGTCATGTGCGCCCGCCTGCGCGGAGGCGCGCATGTTCTCGTCGCGGACGAAGGTGAGCAGCTCCTGCAGCGTCTGCCCGTCGCTGACCAGCGTGATATCCTCGCGCAGAGCCTGCACCAGTCCGGATATCACCGTCTCCCTGCTGCGGGAGGTCGTGCGGAAACCGTATGAGTCGCGCAGCCGGCGGGTAAAGCTGTCCATGCTCTGCCGTACATATTGGTTTTTATAGCCCAGCCGCTCCAGCTCCATGATCGGAAAGCGGTCGAAGTTGTCCTCGATGCCGATCAGCGCGTCGTTGTAATATTTACCGAGACAGTAGACCTGATGGGCAAAGACGTCCGCCCCCGCGCGCCGCCGCAGCACGGCGACCTGCCGTCCGCTGCGGTTGTCCAGCACCTGCGCGCAGAACCAGTCCCCGCCCTCGCCGGCGGTATCAGCGCCGATGACGTAGGGCGCGCCTGCCTCCGGCGGCTCATATATGCGGATAAAGCCGTCCGGCTCGTCCTCAAAGGCGACGCCGCCGATCCTCAGCCCGTCATAGTCAAAGCGGAAGCTGCCGATGCGGCGGGGAGCGATCCGCTCCGCCAGCCGCGCCTGCACCGCCTCCGCGTTGAAAATGCTGTCGCCCAGCACGCCCCACTGCCCGAGACAGTAGACCTGATAATAATAAGGGTCGCTGTCGCGGAACGCCTCCAGCACCGCCTTTGCCTCCTCGTCCAAAAAGCGGTTGTCGCGGTAGGTGCTGAGATGAGTGAGGGCGTTTTCCCTCGGCTGGTCGAAGAAATAGCCCTTGAGCCAATGCGCCGCGCTGATCGGGTTGAAGGTCAGGATTATCTGCTTGTAGTACGGAGTTTCGCCGCGCAGACGGATATCGAGCTGGGAAAAGTCCTGCCGCGATATCTCGCTCGCTTCCTCCACCCAGATGCCGGTGATAGTGTATATGGATTTCAGCTTTTCCACGTCGTCCAGACCGGCAAAGATGATCTCGCTGCCGCTGCGCATGAATATCCGCATGTCGCCGGCGTTTATCCGCTCTGCCTCGCCGGGAAAGTGCTCGGCAAGCTGCATGCAGAGCTGACGGAAGCAGGAGTCGCGCAGAGTGCGCGCCACCTTGCGGCACACCAGCCAGCGGTGCCCCGGCTCGGCGCTGACGCGCTCCAGCACCTTGCGTCCGGCAAAGATGCTTTTGCCGCTGCCTCCGCCGCCGCACAGCACCAGATAACGCTTTTCGCAGCCGTACAGCGGCATGAAGCACTCGTTGGAGGTGCGCTTCAGCTCCTCGTACCATTCCCGCACGGCGCGGCGCTGTGCCGCCGTCATTTTTCCTCCTCCGCGGCGGCGAGGCGCTCGCTGAGCGAGAGCCGCAGCCCGCCGGCGGGGCGCTCCCGCTCCGTCTGCAGCAGAGTACCCTTGCCCACGCCGTAGGACATAAGCTGCTCCGCCGCCTTCATGCGCAGCTCCGGCTTGGCGTCCTCATCGTCGAGAATGTTCAGCCAAAACTCAGCGGCGCGGCCAGAGCCGCGCAGGAGGTCTGTCTTCAGCTTTTTTATCGTATCGTTTTTGCGCACCATCACTCCCTCCCCTGTGATCGTTTGCCGGTGCGAATATACCCATCACTGTTTCCGTGCCTTTATGGTAGCACGTCCGCCGCCCGCTGTCGTACCGCCTTTCTGCATGAAAATTGCCGCGTTCCGCGCCCGCTCGCTCCCGCCGCTTTTGCCTGTGCGCCGAATTCCCCGTTGCCGTATCAAAAGTTTTGTGATAGAATTATAGCGTTAAAAATCTCTGCGCGGGAGGGCGGCAGGCTTGGACTACAGAAAGGAATACGAACGCTGGCTCGCGTCCGAGGCGCTGAAGCCCTCTGAGCGGCAGGAGCTGGCGGCGCTGGACGCGGCGGAGGCGGAGGACCGCTTTTACCGCAATCTCTCCTTCGGCACGGCGGGGCTGCGCGGCGTGATGGCGCTGGGACCCAACCGCATGAACGTATACACCGTGCGGCTGGCGACGGAGGCGTTTGCCCGCGTGCTGCTGCGCGGCAGCAAAAAAGCCGCGGCAAAGGGCGTATGTCTTTGCTATGACTGCCGCGACAATTCCCTGCGCTTTGCCCGCGAGGCGGCGCGGGTGCTGGTGCGCAACGGCTTTTTCGTCCGCATGTTCGTGGGCATGGCGTCCACGCCGCAGCTTTCATTTGCCGTGCGGAGGTATGGCGCGGCGGCGGGCATAAACATCACGGCAAGCCACAATACGCCGGAATACAACGGCTACAAGGCGTATAATTCCTACGGCTCGCAGATAGACAACGCCACGGCGGACGCGGTGGCGGCGGAGATGGCGCGGCTCGACCCGCTGAGCATCAGCTCCGGACTGAGCTTTGAAAACGGGCTGGAGTGCGGGCAGATAGTGCTGATGGGCGAGGCGGACAGGCAGGCGTTCGTGAAGGCGGAGCTGGGCTGCGCCATCGACCGTGAGGTGCTGCGGCGCGGCAGTGACCTGCGTATCGTATACACACCGCTGCACGGCGTCGGCGGCGAGATAATCCCCTACGTGCTGGACGGCGCGGGCTTCCGCAATATTCATTACGTGCGCGAGCAGATGCGTCCGGACGGCGCCTTTCCCACGGCGAAAAGCCCCAATCCGGAGGACCCCGCGAGCTTTGCGCTGGCGGTGAAGCTGGCGCGGGAAAAAGGCGCCGACCTCATCATCGCCAACGACCCCGACGCCGACCGCATCGGCATCTTCGCGCCTGACAGCAAGGGTGCGCTGCTGCCGGTCAGCGGAAATCTGACCGGCGCGCTGCTGCTGAATTACATCATTGAGGCGCGGCGGCGCTGCGGCTCCATGCCGGAAAAGCCCGCCTTCATAAAGACCATCGTGACCGGCGGGCTTGCCGCCTGCGTGGCGGAGAGCGCGGGCGTGGCGTGCTATGAGACCTTCACCGGCTTCCGCTTCATGGCGGAGAAGGTGCGCGAGCTGGAAAAGCGCAGCGAGGGTAATTATCTGCTGGCTTATGAGGAGTCCTTCGGCTATATGATGGGCAATCACGTGCGCGACAAGGACGGCGTTTCCGCCGCGCTGCTGCTGGCGGAGATGTGCGCATGGTACCGCGGGCGCGGCATGACGCTGTGGGACGGGGCGGAGGAGCTTTTCCGCCGCCACGGATATTTTGCCGAGCGCACCTCCAACATGTATTTCCCCGGCGTCAGCGGTCAGCAGGAGATGCGGCGGATAATGGAGGCGCTGCGCCGCTTCCCGCCCAAGGAGATATGCGGGCATGCGGTTGAGCGCGTGCGCGACTATCTCAGCGGCGTGAGCCGCGGGCTGGCGCTGGGCGAGCGGCAGGAGCTGCCGATAAGCGGCATGGACGTGCTGATATACGAGCTGAGCGGCGGCAGCCGCTTGGCGGTGCGACCCTCCGGCACGGAGCCGAAGGTCAAGCTCTATGCGCTCTGCCGCGGCGAGAGCCGCAGCGGGGCGGAGGAGCTGGCACGGGCGATGGAACGGGAAACCGAGCATATTTTAAGGATATAGGAGATGGCAAAGATGGACGGAAAACAGAGGCGGCGCGCCGCGCTGCATATCATTCCCGCGGCGCTGCTGGCGCTGGCGGTGATCGCGGCGGCAGTCGCCGTGGTATTGAGCACTACCGGCAAAATGACGCCGCAGAAGCTGCTGGAGAAATATTACAACGCCCGCTATACGGAGCGCGGCGGCGGGTTTGAAGCGGTGCTGGAGTGCGTCAATCCCTTTTTGAGGGAGGACTACCGCATGCAGGCGACGGCGGACGGCGCCGACCCCTGTGCGGAGTGGCGCGAGGAGGCGCGCAGCTATGTTGGCGACGGCGTTTCGCTGAAGCTCGACATACTCGACACCTACGAGCAGGGCTCGCAGACCTACGTGGTCTTTCGCCTGACAATGACGGGCAGCGAGGGCAGCAAGCCCTTCATGGGCTCGGCGCCGCTCACGCAGGAGGGAGACAAGTGGTATCTTTCGTCATATATAGCCAATATCGCACCTGAGGAGGCGGAATGAAATGAAAATAAAGCGACTGGGCAGGACGGAGCTTTCCGTCGCGGAAAACGGCTTCGGCGCGCTGCCCATTCAGCGCATCTCGCGTGACGATGCAGCCGCGCTGCTGCGCCGCGCCTATGACGGCGGCATCAATTTTTATGACACAGCGCGGTTTTACACCGACAGCGAGGAGAAGATAGGCTATGCGCTCGGCGGCGTGCGCAAGGATATCCTCATCGCCACCAAGAGCATGGGGCGCGACAAGCGCACCGCGCTGGAGCATCTGGAGACATCCCTGCGCAATCTGAAGACGGACTACGTGGACATATTCCAGCTCCACAATATCCCCGCGCTGCCCGACGTAAACAACGAGGAGAGCGACCATTATGCGCTGCTGGAGGCGAAAAGGAGCGGCAAGTGCCGCTTCATCGGCATCACCACCCACCGGCTGGATGTGGCTGTGGCGGCGGCAAAGAGCGGGCTTTACGACACGATCCAGTTCCCGCTGAGCTACCTTTCCACGCCGGACGAGCTGGCGCTGATCGACCTCTGCCGCGAGCAGGATCTCGGCGTCATCGCCATGAAGGCGATGAGCGGCGGGCTGATCTCCAGTCCGGAGGCGGCTTTCGCCTTTTTGCGCGGATATGACAACCTCATCCCCATCTGGGGCGTGCAGAGGATGCGCGAGCTGGAGGATTTCCTCTCTTATGCCGAGCGCGAGACTCCGCTGGACGAACGGCTGCTGGCGGCGATGGAGCGCGACCGCGCCGAGCTGCAAGGCAACTTCTGCCGCGGATGCGGCTATTGTCAGGGCGGATGTCCTGCCGGCATAGAGATATCCAACGCGGCGCGCATGATCCTGATGCTGCGACGGGCGCCGTGGCAGGAGTATACCACTCCGGCGTGGCGCGAAAAGATGAAGAAAATCAACGACTGCATTGGATGCGGAGCCTGCCGTCGGCGCTGTCCCTACGGGCTGGACTGCCCGACTCTCCTGCGGGAAAACTACGCCGATTACGAGCAGTTCTGCCGCGAGCACGGGCTGGAGTTCTGAGCCGCGCCGCCGGGCGGAGGCTTGCGGCTGTCCTGCGAAAGCCTTCCTTTCCGGCGACGCGCAGCACGGCAGCGTAATTAATAATTTTATAATAAGGAGGCGTTTTCATGAGCTCACCGTATAACGTGATAACCGTATCCGAGGGCTTCCACGTCATTGAGGAGGGCGTGAACGTCGGCGTGCGCATGTATCTGTTCGAGGGCGCGGAGCGCGCCATGCTGGTGGACACCGGCTTTGGCAGCGGCGACCTGCTCGCGCTCTGCCGCACCCTGACGCAGAAGCCCATCTTCGTCGTGCATACCCACGGCGACGGCGACCACGTCGGCTGCAACGGCAGCTTTGACGAGATCTATCTGCACCCGGCGGATTTTGCCATGTACACGGCGTACAAGGGCAGCTCGCGCGGACTGCGCCCTCTTTACGAGGGGGATATCATCGACCTCGGCACGCGCCGCTTTGAGGTGCTGTATCTGCCGGGTCACACGCCCGGCAACGTCGCCTTTCTCGACCGTGAAAACCGCCTGCTGATCTCCGGCGATCCCGTGCAGCCCGCCAGCGGCGTGATTTATATGTTCGGTCAGTGGCGCAACATGGACGCCTATATCTGCTCGCTGGAAAAGCTCATCGGACTTTCGGACAGCTTTGCCGTGCTTTATCCCTCGCACAGCGAGCTGACGCTGACGCCAGACGTGATCCCGCAGGTGCTGGAGGCGGCGCGTCTGCTGCTGAGCGGCAGGGTCGAGGGCATCGACATGGGCGCGGAAAAGAAATACCGCCTGTTCAAATGCGGCGGCGCGAACTTCTATTACGACAAATACTGACCCCGCACACCCCGCAAGCCTTCCTCCTTGCCGGAAGGCGGCAGCGGCCGCGCCGCTGACGGATGAGGGGAACGCGCCATGGGCGCGCAGCCAATCGCGGGGCAGCTAAACTGTCATCCTGAGCGGAGCGGCGGTCACGCCGCGCAGTCGAAGGATCTCGGAAATATGGCGCAAATCACCCTCTCAGGCGCTCCGCGCCAGCTATCTCAGAGGGAGAACCAAGTGGGCAGGCGCTCTCACGTCGAACGCTCATTAACCTGCCTCCTTTACGCTCCGCGTAAGGGAGGTGGTTTTCGCCTTGCGAAAACCGGTGGGATTCTATCGGATTAGCTTACGTCGCAGCGTCCCCGCAAGCCTTCCCCCTTGGAGGAAGGCGGCTCGGCGCGACCGCGCCGCTGACGGATGAGGGGAACTCCCGCACCCCGTCAGCGCACCTCGCTCCCATCGGCACGCCGCGCCCCGCCGCGCCTCCGTGTCGGCAAAAAATCTCCGTCAGGCGCAAAAAATCATAATACCTCTTGCTTTTCTCCGAAAAATATGTTATTTTTTATAAAGATAAGTCTCTGCGGCGTTTGCCGCACATAATGGCTCCCCGCTCATTTTGCGCGCCGGATCGCGCGGGAACGGGGAGAATTGGCGTATCGTACGGACTGAAAACGAACGACTGAACGGATCAGCGAAGGAGAGTGATGCTTCCCGCAGAGCTTGAGCAAAAATTAAAAAAGACACACCAAGACACAAAAAGACACACTATCCCCGCGCGGGAGGAATTGACACACCCTCTCGCAGTTGTTTACCAACCCCGGGATCGTGAGAGATCCGACAGCAAGCCGCATGAATGCGCGACAGAAAGACAAAGCTACATATCTCCGCAGGAGGAATTGACACACCCTCCCATAGAAACGTATCACGCGCAGGCGACTCGCGCCAATGTCGGATGTTCGGGCGGTCGGACAGACGATAGAAAGAATGACAGCTATGCTATTATCAGGCGGAAGGACAGAAAGAAAGATAACCGCATATTTTAGGGCATAGGCAGACGAAACGGTCTGTCTATTTGTGCTGTCATGAGATCAGATAATGCGGCAAACGCCGGACAGCGGCTGAGGCTTTTGCCATAGCGTCGGCACGTGCGCCTCGCCTCGCCGGTCTGCGGCGGAGGAAAGCAAGCCCTCGGCGCGCACCGCAAACAGGCAAACCGAAACGGTTATCCGAACAGAACGCGGCGGACAGACCGCGAACTGTCTTCATATAGATTTTGCTATGTTAAATCAAGACGAAAGGATGGAAAGACAATATGAAGCTTAGCAAAAGAGCTTTGAGCTTATTATTGGCAGTTATCATGGTCATCGGAGTCATGCCGGAGATCACGGTCCCTGTACAGGCGGCGGAGAACAACATCATCTATGACTTCGACGGCGGCAGGGAAGCGACCGGCGGACAATATCCGGCGAGTGCGGAGGAAGGCGATATCGTAACGGTTACCAATCCTGAGAAGGACGGTTTCACGTTCAACGGCTGGACGAGCAGCGTAGACGGCGTGACTTTTACAGCGGGCAGCGGTGAATACAGCTTTGAAATGCCGGCTGAGGAGATCACGCTGACGGCGCAGTGGACGGCGGGAGATTTTTCTATTACATATGATTTCGACGGCGGCAGAGAAGCGACCGGCGGACAATATCCGGCGAGTGCGGAGGAAGGCGATATCGTAACGGTTACCAATCCTGAGAAGGACGGTTTCACGTTCAACGGCTGGACGAGCAGCGTAGACGGCGTGACCTTTACAGTGGGCAGCGGTGAATACAGCTTTGAAATGCCGGCTGAGGAGATCACGCTGACGGCGCAGTGGACGGCGGGAGATTTTTCTATTACATATGATTTCGACGGCGGCAGAGAAGCGACCGGCGGACAGTATCCGACGACCGCGACGACCGGCGACGGCGTAACGGTTACCGATCCTGAGAGGGACGGTTACACGTTCGATGGCTGGACGAGCAACGTAGACAGCGTGAGATTTATAGCTGGCAGCGGCGAAAGCACCTTCATCATGCCGGGCGAGGATGTCATTCTGACTGCGGTGTGGACGGCTGCGGATTATTCCATCACGTATAACTTCAACGAAGGCATGGCGGATCCCAGCGGAAGTTATCCTGACAGCATGCCTACGGGTGATATAGTAACGGTGACGGATCCGGTGAGAGACGGTTATACCTTCGCCGGTTGGGAGTGCAATGTAAGCAGCGTGACGCTTGCCAAAGGCGTCGGCGAATACAGCTTCACCATGCCGGCTCAGAATGTTAATTTGGCGGCGCAGTGGACGGTTGACAGCAACAGCATCACCTATGATTTCGACGGCGGTGAAGAGGCTGCCGGCGGACAGTATCCGACGAGCGCGAATACGGACAGCACCGTAACGGTGACGGATCCGGTGAGAGACGGCTATACCTTCACCGGCTGGACGAGCAGCGTGGGCAGCGTGACGCTTACCAAGGGCAGCGGCGAGTACAGCTTTACGATGCCGGGCGAGGCGATCAGGCTGACGGCGCAGTGGGTGGCTGACAACAGTACTATTACCTACGACTTTGCTGGTGGCGCGAAAGCGGCAGGCGGGAGCTATCCTGTGGGCGCGGCAACGGGCGATACGGTAACTGTGACCGATCCTACGAGAGCGGGTTATGCCTTTGCGGGCTGGACGAGCAGCGTGACTGGCGTGACTTTCACGGCGGGCAGCGGCGAGCATAGCTTCGAGATGCCCGGCGAGGCGATCAGGCTGACGGCGCAGTGGACGGCGGCGAGCAGCGTTATCGAATACGATTACAACGGCGGCTGGGATGCGGCTGGCGGAAATTATCCGACGAGCGCGACGACAGGCGACACGGTGACGGTGACGAATCCGGAGCGCGATGGCTATACCTTCATGGGCTGGCAGAGCAGCGTGGCTGGTGTGACCTTCAGCGGTACGGGCAATACGCGCACTTTCACCATGCCCGCAGGAAATATAACCCTGACAGCGCAGTGGACTGGCAAAACCAGCGCCATCACATATAATTATGCCGACGGCGCGCCGGCGGGCGGCGGACAGTATCCGGCGAATGCGGCGACGGGCACCACGGTAACGGTGACAAACCCGACCAGAGCGGGCTATGCCTTCACTGGCTGGACGAGCAGTGTGGACGGCGTGAACTTTGCTCCGGGCAATGGTGTCTACACCTTTACTATGCCCGGCGAGGAGATCACGCTGACGGCGCAGTGGACGGCGGGCGGCAATGCCATCATTTACAATTACGCCGGCGGCAGGGCAAAGACCAACGGGAGCTATCCCGCGTCTGCAGATACGGGCAGTTCGGTAACAGTATCGGATCTGGTGAGAGACGGCTACACCTTTGCGGGCTGGACGAGCAGCGTGGGCGGCGTGACCTTTACTCAGGGCGACGGCACACATACCTTCACCATGCCCCCCAGCGCGATCACGTTGACGGCGCGATGGACGGCAAACACCAACAATATCTACTATAATTTTGCCGGCGGTTCGGAAACTGCGGGCGGAAATTATCCCGACAGCGCGGAAACGGACACGAGAGTAACGGTGACGAACCCGACCAGAGCGGGCTACACCTTTGCGGGTTGGACGAGTAGCGTCAGCGGCGTGACTGTCGGCGGTTCTGGTAATACGCGCAGCTTCACTATGCCGACAAGTGCGATCACGCTGACGGCGCAGTGGACGGCAAACACCAACAGGATCACATACAATTATGCGTCCGGCGCGGCGACAAGCGGCGGAAGATATCCGACAAGCGCCAAGACGGGCGACAGAGTGACGGTGACGAACCCGACCAGGGCGGGCTATGGCTTCACGGGCTGGACGAGCAGCGTCAGCGGCGTGTCGCTGGCTCCGAGCGGCAATACATATGTCTTCACCATGCCGGCTCAGGCGATCACGCTGACGGCAAATTGGCTTGCCGGCGCTAACCGCATCACCTATGACTTTGCCGGCGGTGAGGCTGCCAAGGGAGGCAAATACCCTGCCGCTGCCAAGACGGACGATCAGGTGACGGTGACCGATCCTGAGAGAGAAGGATATAGATTTGACGGCTGGACCAGCAGTGTCAGCGGCGTGACCTTCAGCGGCTCCGGCGAGCGCACCTTTAAGATGCCGGGGAGCGCGGTCAAGCTGACGGCAAAGTGGACGCGCACGCATTATATCATTACATATCATGGCAATGCGGCAAAAGCCAAGCTGATAGAAAACGGTTACATTACCAATAAGCCGGCGACTGTAAAGCAGCTTGTGCCGGTCGGCACGAAGGCGCCTCTGCGCATCCCCTTCATGTATGACGCTCCGAAGGATGAATGGAAAGGCGCCAGGTGGACTGAGCTTGGCGGCTGGGCGACGAGCGCGAGCGGCTCGCAGGTGTATTATCCGGAGGATGAGATCACACCCACAAAAGACATGGATCTGTATGCGGTGTGGAGGCATAATCCCCGGAGAGCAAAAGCGGGCGAACCCCATATAAATGACTTTGGCGCATGGGGCGGCTGGGGTAGATATAGTGAGCCATTCCATTGGCGCGACATGGAAATAGAGTCACTTTGGTGCTTCCATGGTGATGACGATTGGCAGTGGAAAGAGCCGTGGGATTATAGTTTGCGTGGACGGTCATTCCAAGGGGTCAGAAGCTATGCCCTTCTGATACGGTCCAGAAGCGGCACAGGCGAAGTGACAGAGATAGCGACGAGCGGACCGAAATACGTGTGGGATCCGGAGTCGAGAGTACTTTATATTTACGGAAGCATGGGCGGAACTTCGCACGTACAGATTTATGGAACATCTGGCGTTACAATAACCTACAACGGCAACGGCGGCAGCCCGGCGAGCAAAAAGGTGAATGTTGCGAAAAACAGCACGCCGATGCCGGATACCAGCTTTGCGCGCACCGATCACAAGCTGGTCGGCTGGGCGGCGAGCAAGCTTGATGCTGATACGATCGGCGCGCTCTTTGCGGTACAGAGCGACGCTGCCTTAAGCGATCCTCGCCTCTATCCCCTTGGCAAGGCGCTGCCGAAGGTGACGGCTAATCGGGAGTTGTGGGCGGTTTGGCGCAAGGTCCATAAGATCACCTTCCACCCGAACGGCGGCAGCGGCAATATGAGCCCGAATCCGATCACGGTGGAGGACGGAAAATCCATAACACTGCCGCCGAACAAATATTCGCGCGGTGTGCGCTATGACTTCGAGGGCTGGGCGACCAGCAAGGCGCGCGCGGATGCCGGCATAGTGGACTATGCGGACAAGGCGACGATCAAGCCGACGGCAAATATGACGCTGTATGCGGTCTGGCTGGAAAAGGTAGATATCTATTTCAACTGGAACGGCGGTACGAATGGTCCTGCGGATATACTGAGGCAGCGTCCGGGAACAACGATAAATCTGCCGGCGACAAAGCCGATCCGCACGGTGGTATACTCGTCCTATCTGGATAGGTACGTGCCGGTGGTCTTCATCGGCTGGACGACGACGGTATACACCTCTCCGCTGGAGCGCAAC
Source organism: Clostridia bacterium (assembly GCA_017453985.1). GTDB lineage: Bacteria > Bacillota > Clostridia > Oscillospirales > Butyricicoccaceae > RGIG3726. The sequence continues at coordinate 4,020 of JAFTDT010000113.1, read as the reverse complement.
AGCACGCTGCCGGCATATTACATGGCGGGCGGACCGTATGTAATCGGCAAGACCAATACGACGCTGCATGCCTTGTGGGGCTTTGACGTGAACAACAACGGCGTGGCGGACGTGCTGGAGAATAGCAACTTTACCCTGACATATGCTATAAACGGCGGCAACGCAAATTCGCTGCCGACGCCGAACCCGGTGCGCAATCTGCTCAGCGGCGAGCCGCTCGACCTGAGCGACAAGGTGCCGACGCATGCCTCCGTGAACGGCATAGAGGTAAGGTTCTTTGGCTGGACGGAGAACCAGACTGCCGCGGCAAAGATTTACGAGGTGACGGATAATGTACCGGCTACGATGTATGCGCCCGGTGCGCCCTACACCATGCCGGGCACAAACGCTACGCTGTACGCGGTTTGGTACTATTACAACGGCGTGACGCCCAGCTTTACCCTGACGTATGACGCCAATGGCGGTACGGGCGCGCCTGCTCCGCACACCGGAGTCAAGGGCGGTGATCGGGTAACGCTGAAGGCCGGAGCGACGCACGCCGATGTGGGCGGCAAGAAGGTCGTGTTCATGGGCTGGACACGCCAGCTCCCGACAAGGCCGGTGAAGATTTACGGTGCGGGCGAGCGCAATGCGCTGCCGGCAATGTTCGAGCCGGGCGCAAGCTTCACCATGCCGCATGCCAGCACGGTGCTGTACGCCGTCTGGGGCTATGACACGAACAACAATACTATCCCTGATGTGAATGAGAATACGTGGACGCTGACCTACGATCCCAATGGCGGCTCGCCGACGCCGAATCCGGTGCCGGATCTGCTGCCGGACGTGGTGGTACGCGTGACGGATACTGTTCCGCTCTATCCGCGGAAGGTCGCTTATGAGGGCAAGGAATACGATGTTATTCTGCGCGGCTGGTCTAAGACTAAAATCACGGAGATCAAGCCGGAGACGGAGAATGTGGATGTCATCAAGAGCGGAGAATCCCATGTGCTCACAGGTACTCCGAGCAGCAACAATGCTCCCTATTACCTGTACGCGGTCTGGGCGCTGGACATCAACGGCGACGGTATAATCACGGAAGATAAAGTGACGCTGCGCTATAACGTCAACGGCGGCAACCAGAACACGGCGCCGAACGACAGGTCGGATATCCTGCCCGGGCAGACGATAAATCTGGATACGAAGAAGCCGACGCACGATCCGGCGCCGAGCGACACCAAGAAGGGCGACCTGACTAACGTGGTGTTCAAGGGCTGGGCGATGCAGCAGCCGGGCAAGGCGATCTACGGCAAGAATGACACTCTGCCGTCGCAGATGTATGCCGCCGGCGCGGAGTTTGCAATGCCGAACAGCAGCTGGACCCTGTGGGCAGTCTGGGCGTTCGACACGGACGGCAACGGCACGGACGATCTCGAGGATACTAAGTATACGCTGAGCTACGACGCCAACGGCGGCGATCAGACTACGGTGCCTCCGTCTGTTTCGAATCTGCTGAATGGCGAGATCGTGAACCTGAGCACCAAGACGGACGTGGCGCACGCAGAAGCCTTTAATCCGGCGAAGAACGCCAATTCGCCTGTGGTGCTGTACGGCTGGACAACGGAAGCCAATAAATATACGGACATTCTGACGGCGGAATATCTGGCGCAGAACGGCGATCCGGCTGGCATGATGCGTCCGGGCGCAGAGTACACGCTGGAAAAGCCCGCGACCGGCAGCACGGTGACGCTGTACGCGGTCTGGGCGTTCGATGACGTAAATCAGTCGTCGCTGACGCTGACCTATAACGAGAACGGCGGTATCGCGCCTGCGCCGGCGGCTGTGCCCAACCTGCGCAAGGGAGATAATGTAAAGATATCTGAGGAGTTCACAGAGCATGCCGACGCGACGCTGAACGGCGAGACCGTAAAGGTGGTGCTGGTCGGCTGGACGGCGGATACGGCTGTGACGGATATCTTGACCGCGAACGACGGAGATAAGTATTCCAACGACGCGGCTGACCTGAATAACGTCAATTCCACCAAGCGGTACTATTACGTACGGGGACAGGAATATCTTGTCATGCCGGATAAGGACGTAACTCTGTACGCTCTGTGGGGTTATGACACGAATGGCAACGGCAAGGCGGATGCGCTGGAGAAAAAGTACACGCTGAAGTTCTATGAGAACGGCGGCGACGCCAGCAGTCTGCCGAGACCGAACCCGATGGCTAACCTGCTGGCTGGCAGGACGTACGATCTGCCGGCTGACGAGCCGAGGCACGTGGCAGTAAACGGACGCAGCGTGGTGTTCCTTGGCTGGAGCGATGCTCCGGTAGCGGATATCCTGAGCGCGGCGGACAGCATGCCTGCCGGATATTACGAGGCAGGCGCGCAGATCGCAATGCCTGCGCAGGAGCCTGCGACGGACGGCGAGGAGATCCCGCTGTACGCGATCTGGGGCTGGGAAGGCGACAACCCGCTGAAATACTCCAAGCTGGAGTACAATGCAAACGGCGGTAATGAAGCTGCCCTGCCTGCAAAGATGGATAAGGTCGGCGCCGGCAGTAAGATCGTGATGCCCGCGGGACCGGTTCCGCATCCGGGCACGACCATCGACGGCAAGCAGGTGCCGGTGGCGTTCATCGGCTGGACGACGACGGAAAATCCCGCGATCCTGAAGAGAGACGATCCCAAGCCGACAGAGGGACGTGACTACTACCCCACGGGCAGCGAGTTCACGATGCCTGCGACGGACACGGTGCTGTACGCGCTGTGGGGCGTGGACGAGAATGACGGCGGTAACGGACCTGCCGACGTACTGGAAGAAAAGTACACGCTGGAATACAACATAAACGGCGGCGCAGGCACGGCTCCTGCGAAGCATAATAATCTGCTGGCGAAGGAGACGGTCACGCTGCGCGCGGATATCCCGACGCACGGCGGAGCAAACGGCAGAGCGGTTAAGTTCCTCGGATGGGCGGAAGCGCGTCCGGAGAAGGCTGTATACAGCAAGACTCAAACACTGCCGACGATGTATCAGCCGAGCGGCACGTATACCATGCCGGCAAGAAGCATGATACTGTACGCGGTCTGGGGCTATGCAGACGAGTTTGTCGGCACGACGGTGCGGTTCGATGTAAACGGCGGCGATCCCGGTACGGGCCCCGCGCCGATCAGCGGACTGGAGCCGGGCGATCAGATCAACATTCCGACGCAGCAGCCGACGCACAAGCCGGTCGGCGGCAAGCCGGTGTACTTTGCGGGCTGGACGGAGACGCCGAACAACGGCAAGGTATACACGCAGGGCGAGACGCTGCCGAATAAGGCGAGTGATCCGTTTACTGTACCGGACAAGGACGATGTGCCGTTGTTCGCGATCTGGACGGATTACGATCCGGGACAGCCTCCTGTGCAGACGCGCACGCTGAGCTTCGACCCGAACGGCGGCAACGGCACGATAGCGGCAGAAACGCATGAGCCTGGCGAGCGCGTAACGCTGCCGGCAGCGCCGACGCATAACGACAAGGACAACCGCAAGGTAGTATTTGTCGGCTGGGCGGAGAACCAGTTCGAGATCCTTGACGACGGCGATCCGGTACCGGAGACGGTAGATGACCCGTACATCATGCCGAACAAGGATCAGACGCTGTACGCGGTGTGGAGCTATGACAATGCAAAGCAGCCGCCGGTGCAGCACACGATAAGCTTCGACCCGAACGGCGGCAGCGGCTATATGCCTCCTGTGCGCGTGGAAGACGGCAAGGAAATGACGGTGCCGGAGAACGGCTTCACGCCTCCTGCGGGCAAGAAGTTCAAGGAGTGGAACACCAAGCCTGACGGCAGCGGAGATACTAAGACGCCCGGACAGAGCTTTACGCCCGACGCGGACACGCCGCTGTATGCGATCTGGGAGGACGACGACGGCACGGGCTACACGCTGAGCTTCGACGTGAACGGCGGCGACGCGAACACGGCGCCGGCGGCGATCACGGGACGTCAGGAGGGCGACGCGGTAGTGCTGCCGAGCAGCGTGCCGACGCAT
>JAFTDT010000112.1 GCA_017453985.1 Clostridia bacterium | reverse complement strand
GGAGATCTGTTTTCGCCGGTCTGACCCGCTTTGACTGCCTGAACAAAAACGTTTTACCGCAGGGCGGTAAAACGCTTTCTCAGGGTGTCGAAAAATGTTTCGGCACGCTGAGCAGGCTTTCAGGGCGAGGGCAGAATGCCGCAAACGCGGTCTGTCGGCGTATGCAGATACGGTAAGACCGCGTTTGTGTCATAGGCGAAAACCGCCGCTGCCCGCCTTATAAACGGTACAGGCTTTGTGTGCGTTGATAATTCAAAAAAAGCGGCTGTCCGTCCAAAATCCCATTCGGGAGATCTGTTTTCGCCGGTCTGACCCGCTTTGACTGCCTGAACAAAAACGTTTTACCGCAGGGCGGTAAAACGCTTTCGTTCTTTCTGTTTCGCTTAGTTCGAGATAGCCTCTACGGGGCAGTTCGCCGCGCAGGCGCCGCACTCGACGCACGCGGACTCGTCGATCTCGTATTTGCTGCCGGCGTCCTTGATGGCCTCTACCGGGCAGTTCGCCGCGCAAGCGCCGCAAGCGATGCAGGCGTCGGAAATCTTGTATGCCATAGTTAAGCACCTCCTTATAGTACTATATTTATTGTAGCACGATTTTCTGAAAATGCAATCACTTGTTTTGTAAATATTTTTATAATTTGCGTGAATAATAATAACAAATCGGTGAAGACGCCGCTTCTGCGGCGGAAGGGAGGCGAGAGCATGGCGGAAAAGCAGATGGCGGAAAACGTGGTGTCCGCTTCGCAGGAGCATGAGCAGCGCGAGCGATTTGGCACGCGGCAGCCGCCTCTGGAGGCGCCGCAGATCACGCCGACGGAGGTCGTCATGCCGGGCGGCGGCGCGGCAAAAACGCCGCAGGCGGAGGGTTGAGATATATTTCGGCAGGTTTTTTATAAAAAAAGCTTGCATTTTATTTTATTATATGGTACAATACATCTCGCCTCAGTTTGCAGGCAAATATTTTGCTTTGCGCAATTTTGAGCAAAGCAAGGCGGGAGATGCTGTAATGAACGAAACCTTGAGACTTATTTTGACGATAATACATGTCCTGATCTGCTTGGTCATCATCGTGTCCGTGCTTTTCCAGTCCAGCAAGTCTGAGGGGCTTTCCAGCCTCGTCAGCTCTGCTGCGGAGAGCTATTTCGGCAGAAACAAGGCGCGCGGGCTGGACGCCAAGCTGGCGAAGGTCACCGCGTGGGCGACCGGCGTGTTCCTTGCGCTCACGTTCGTGCTCGCTATCTTTTGATCTATCTTTTTTATCTTTTTTTCATAATTTTATTCCGGCTTTCAGGCTGTCCGTCCCCTCGGGCAGCCTGAAAGCTTAACGGGAGAAGGAGGAGCCGATGGAGAAGGAAAAGAAAGCCGTGCGGGAGATAACCTCCCGCGACGAGGACTTTGCCCAGTGGTATACGGACATAGTCAAGAAGGCGGAGCTGGCGGATTACAGCAGCGTGCGCGGATGCATCGTCGTGCGCCCGTATGCTTATGCCATGTGGGAGAATATCCAGCGCATCTTTGACGGCATGATCAAGGCGACCGGGCACGAAAACGTGGCGATGCCGCTCTTTATACCGGAGAGCCTGCTGCAAAAGGAAAAGGACCACGTCGAGGGCTTTGCGCCCGAGGTGGCGTGGGTCACCTACGGCGGCTCCGAGGAGCTGGAGGAGCGCCTCTGCGTGCGCCCCACCAGCGAGACGCTGTTCTGCGAGCATTTTGCTCACATCGTCCATTCGTGGCGCGACCTGCCCGTGCTGTACAACCAGTGGTGCAGCGTCGTGCGCTGGGAAAAGACCACCCGCCCCTTCCTGCGCTCGCGCGAGTTCTGGTGGCAGGAGGGTCACACCCTGCATCTGGACGAGGCGGACGCCCGCCGCGAAACGCTTCAGCAGCTTGAGGCGTACCGCACACTGCTGGAAAAGCATCTGTGCATACCCGTCATCGCCGGACAGAAGACCAAGCGCGAGAAGTTCGCCGGCGCGGAGGATACATATACCGTCGAGGCGATGATGCACGACGGCAAGGCGCTGCAAAGCGGCACCAGCCATTATTTCGGGGACGGCTTTGCCCGCGCCTTTGAGATACAGTATTCGGACAAGAACAATCAGCTTGCCTACCCGCACCAGACCTCGTGGGGCATCTCCACGCGGCTGATCGGCGGCATCATCATGGCGCACGGCGACGACAGCGGACTTGTGCTGCCGCCCGACGTGGCGCCCTATCAGGCGGTGGTCATTCCCGTCGCCGCGCACAAGCCGGGCGTGACAGAGCGCGCACTGGAGCTGGCGGAGACGCTCAAGGCGGCAGGGCTGCGCGTCAAGACCGACCTGACGGACAATTCCCCCGGCTGGAAGTTTGCCGAGTATGAGATGCGCGGCGTGCCGCTACGCATCGAGCTGGGTCCCCGCGATATCGAAAACGGGCAGTGCGTCGTCGTGCGCCGCGACAACGGCGAGAAGACCGCCGTGGCGCTGGACGCCATTGCGGAAACGGCGCAGAGCATGCTGAAGGACTACGCCGCCGCCATCTTCAAAAAGGCGAAGGATAATCTGGAGCGCAACACCGTGGAGGCGCGCAGCATGGAGGAGATCAAGGCGGCAGTCAGCGACAAGCCGCGCTTCGTCGCCGCCATGACCTGCGGCTGCGAGGAGTGCGAGACCGCCGTCAAGGAGGAGGCGGGGCTTTCCGCCCGCTGCATCCCCTTCGAGCAGCGGCATATCGCGGACACCTGCGCCGTCTGCGGCAAGTCGGCAAAGCATATGATAATCTTCGGCAACGCATATTAAGGCATATTGATATTGATGCACAAGCCCCGCAGGGTTTTACCCTGCGGGGCTGTATTTTTACGGCGTCAAGCGGTTCGGACTGCGGAACAGAAACGCCGCCTCGTTGATATGCAGACCCGTGAGCAGCATCGTGAGCCGGTCAATCCCCATTCCGAAGCCGCCGTGGGGAGGGCAGCCGTAACGGAAGAACTCCAGATAAAGTCTCACGTCCTCGTCCAGCCCCTTTTCCTGAGCTTGCCGCCTGAGCGGCTCGTAGCGGTGCTCACGCTGCGCGCCGGTGGTGATTTCCACGCCTTTCCAAAGCAGGTCATAGCCCTGCGGCACGCCGTTGTTGTCGCGCATATGATAAAACGCGCGCTTTTCGGCGCTGAAATCCGTAACGAACAGGAATTCGTGACCGTAATGCTTTTGTACCCATTCGCGGCTGAGCTGCTCCGCCTCGGTCGTCAGGTCGCCCGTTTCCGGCGCGTGATATCCGTATTCAGCTTCCAGAGCGGCGTACAGGTCAGCGAGCTTCACGGCGGGAAAGGGCTTTTGCGGCACGATCAGCGGTACGCCGAACAGCTTTTCAAGCTCCTCTCCGCACGCGGACTTTACCTTGTCCAAGGCATAAATGAGAAGATCCTCCTCCAATTCCATCAGCTCGCGGAAGGAGTCGATATAGCTGACCTCAAGGTCAAAGCCAGTGAATTCCGCGGCATGCTTTGCCGTATGGGATTTTTCCGCGCGGAAAACGGGGCCGCTCTCAAAGACGCGCTCAAAGCCCGCCGCCATTGCCATTTGCTTATAAAACTGCGGACTTTGTGCAAGAAAAGCATCGCGCCCGAAGTAATCGACCTTAAAAACATCCGCGCCGCTTTCGCTTGCCGCACCGATGAGCTTGGGCGTGTGAATTTCGATATAGCCCTTCTGCACCAAAAACTCCCGCATCGCCGCGACAAGCGCGGTCTGCGCCCTGAACAAAAGCCGGTTTTTATCCGTCCGCAGATCGATCCAGCGGTAGTCCAGCCGTGCGTCCAGCTCGGAACGCGGAACGGCGGGCTTTTTTTTCGTCGCCGGGATATCCTCCCGCCGGATCGGCAGCGGAGCCGCGACGGACTCCGCAAGGATATCGTCGGGAATAAGCTCCATTCCTCCGAGCTGCACATGCTCATTCTCCCGCAGGGTTCCGCGCACGGTGATTACGGAATCCGGCGTCAGCGCGGCGGCTGCCGCGGCAAGCGCGGGCGACCGGCTCTTGTCTATCGTGATCTGCACGCTGCCGGTAATGTCGCGCAGGACAAGAAAGACCATCGTCTTTCCCTCGCGTATGCTTGCGGCAAAGCCGGCAAGCAAAACCCGCTCATCGATGTGATTTTTTATCTCTTTGATCTGTATTCTTTTCATGGCTTTTTCTCCTTTTTCGTTTTTTGAATTCCGTAAGAAAAGCCGCGTCTGCTCCGGCAAGGTCTGTTTGCCGCACAGGATCACCCCCTCTGAAAAGAAAAAACGCATCAGGCCATATGTGCCGATGCGGAATGAAAGCTTTTATCCTCACAGGCACGCGTCAAATCGCACCCGGACGCATTCGTCCGGATGCTACATATCAGCGTCCTGCCTTAAAAAAATGAAATATAACATAACATCACCTTGATAATGAATATAGTACAAATTACTTGCCGTGTCAATAGGCATATTGCCTCTGCCTATATTTGGGCGTGCCTGCGGCATGAAGCGAGCTGCCTTGCCCCGCAATGCTCCCGTGTATCCGGGCGAATGCGGGCTGCGAAGCGGGTTTTGGCTATATAAAAATGACAAAGCAGACGCGGGTGACATGCGTCTGCTTTGCCGTGCAAAATGGATGGGTGACAGAAAGACAAATAGAAAATTCAGCTTTAAGCTTGTCTTTATTTTAGCATACCCTTTTATAAAAAAACATGCCGTAATCGGAAAATTTTATTTTTTCGCTATGTCAAACGCGCCGATCAGACCCTCTTAAAATTTTTTTGCATTATTTTAACACACTTTTCATGAAAAAAACATGCCGTAATCGGAAAATTTTCCATTTACGGCATGTTTTTTCTTTTTTCTATGTGTTATCATATAAACAGAACATATAACCAAGGAGGAAGAACTCATGAAAAAGATTATTGCTATCCTGATGGTATGTACCTGCGTATTCACGACCGGTCTCTTCGGCGGCGAAGTCGCTTCTCCGAACTGCGACATTCCGTTTATGACCATGTGCCAGTGATCATTCGGTAAAAATCAGTAAACTTTTTAAATATAACATATAACCAAGGAGGAAAAACTCATGAAAAAGATCATTGCTATCCTGATGGTATGTACCTGCGTATTCACGACCGGTCTCTTCGGCGGCGGAGTCGCTTCTACGAACAGCGACATTACGTTTATTACCATGTGCCAGTAATCAATCATGGAAATTTTTGTGGATAAACTGTTTGTAATTCGCAGCGAGGGCGTCC
>JAFTDT010000111.1 GCA_017453985.1 Clostridia bacterium | reverse complement strand
TGAAAGATCATCTGCATCTCGTGGCGCACCTTTTTCAGCGCCTTTTTATCGTATTTTGCGATATCCTCGCCCTTATACAGTATCTGCCCGCCGGTCGGCTCATGCAGACGCAGCACGGTATTGCCCAACGTGGACTTGCCGCAGCCGGACTCGCCGACGACGCCGAGAGTCTCGCCCTCCTCGATGCTGACGTTTACGCCGTCCACCGCGTGGAGGTTGCCCTGAGGTCTCTTAAAATACTTTTTAAGGTCTACCGTTTGCAGCAGCGTGCTCATAAGCTCTCCTCCTTACTGTACAGGTGACAAAGTATCCTGTGCGTGCCGGTTTCGTAATACGCCGGCTGCTCGCGGCGGCATTTGTCCGTACAGTGCGGGCAGCGCGGCGAGAACTTGCACCCCTCCGGCAGATTGGTAGGGTCGGGCATCAGTCCGTCTATCGGGCTGAGTCTGCGCGCCTCCACCTCCAGATTGGGTATCGAGCCGAAAAGCCCTACCGTGTACGGATGGTGCTGCTCTCCCTCGAAGATGTCCTCCGCCGTGCCGTATTCGATTATCTCTCCGGCGTACATTATCGCCACGTTGTCGCAGGTCTCCGCGATGATGCCGAGGTCGTGGGTTATCATGATCATCGCCGTCTGCAGTCTGTCGCGCAGCTCGTTCATCATCGCCAGCACCTGCGCCTGTATGGTCACGTCCAGCGCCGTGGTCGGCTCGTCTGCGATAAGCAGCTCCGGCTCGCACGCCAGCGCCATGGCGATGACCACGCGTTGCTTCATGCCGCCGCTGAACTGATGCGGAGAGTCGTTTTTGCGCATGGCGGGTATGCCCACCATCTCCAGCACCTCGTTGACGCGCTTTTCCACCGCCTCTTTTCCGCGGTTGGCGTCATTGTGCAGCTCCAGCGCCTCGGCGATCTGTGCGCCAACGGTCATGACCGGGTTGAGCGCCGTCATCGGGTCCTGGAATATCATGGAGATCTTTTCACCGCGGATATCGCGCATCTCCTTTTCTTCCAGCTCCATGATATTTTTGCCGTTGAAAACTATCTCGCCCTGAAGCACGCGGGCAGTCCTGTCCGGCAGCAGCCTGAGCAGCGCCAGCGCGGTCGTGGTCTTGCCGGCGCCGGTCTCGCCCACCAAGCCGAGCGTCTGGCTCTTTTCCAGACTAAAGCTGATGTTGTTTACCGCCCGGACTGTCTCCAAATCGGTCTTATATATGACCTCAAGGTTTTTTACCTCCAGCAGCTTTTCACTCATCACGCACACCTCCCGTCAATCCTTGAGCTGCGGATTGAAGGCGTCCTGCAGACCGTCGCCCGCAAGGTTGAACGCCAACGAAAGCAGCAGTATCGTCACGCCGGGGAACATGATGAGATAGGGCGAGGTGCGCATGAACTCTCTCGCCTCCGACAGCATGTAGCCCCATTCCGGCTGAGGCGGCTGTATGCCCATGCCGAGGAAGGACAGCGCCGCGGCGCTGAGTATCGTGCTGGATATCTGCATGGACGCCTGCACGATGATAGGTCCGATGACGTTGGGCACCAGATATTTGAATATTATCCTCGCGTCGCCCGCGCCGTAGGACTTCGCCGCCTTGACGAACTCCTGCCCGGAAACGCTCATCACCAGCGCGCGGTTGGCGCGCGCCGTGTGCGGTATCTGCCCGACGACGAGAGCTATCAGCAGGTTCTGCATATTGGCCCCCAGCGCTGCGACCACCGCCAGCGACAGCAGCATGGACGGTATGCTCATTATCATGTCCATCAGGCGCATGATTATCTCGTCGAGCCTGCCGCCGTAATAGCCGGATATCGCACCGATGATAAGCCCTATCACCGTGGATATCGCCGTGCCTATAAGTCCTATGAGCAATGACACCTTGGTGCCGTGCACTATTCTGGCGAACACGTCACGCCCGAGGCGGTCGGTGCCGAACCAGTGCGCCGAAGAGGGCGGCTCGCGCAGCGCCTTGGTCTGCTTGAGCGCCACCTCATACGGCACTATCAGCTCCGCAAACACCGCCACTAAAATGAAGAATATCACCACGATCAGCCCCGCCACGGCGGTCTTGTTTTTCTTGAAGCGGCGCCAAATTTCCTTCGCCTTGTTCTGCTTCTTGCCCTTTGCGGGAACGGAGGTCTTTTTCTTCTCATTCATCACGCCCACCTCCTCACGAGTTCACGTACTTCGCCTTGATGCGCGGGTCTACAAAGGCATAGAGCAGGTCGACGCAGAGCATTATCAGCGAAAAGAGCGTGGCGAAAAAGAGCGTGCAGGTCATGACGGCGGGTATATCCTTCGAGCGTATTGACGAAACGATATACGAGCCGATGCCCGGTATGTTGAAGACCGTCTCGCTCAGCACGGCGCCGCCCATCATGCCGCCGAACATGGAGCCGACGCTGGTTATCAGCGGCAGCAGCGCGTTCTTGAGCGCGTGCCCGTAGACCACGCGGCGCTCCGGCGCACCCTTTGCGCGTGCGGTGCGGACGTAGTCCTGACGGATCGCCTCCAGCATGACGGAGCGCGTCAGCCTCATCATGCTGCCCATGGCGGTGATGGCTATGGTCAGCACCGGCAGGATATAATGCTTGAGGCTGGATGCTCCGCTCGCCGGCAGCCAGCCCAGCTTGATGGAAAACAGCAGTATCATCAGCATGCCCGTCCAGTACGCCGGCATTACGGTGAATACCATCGCCAGCACGGTGATGGAGCTGTCTATCGCCGTGTACTGCTTGACCGCCGCCGTGACGCCCAGCGTCACGCCGAATATCGTGGACAGGAACACCGAGGCGATAGCCATCTTCAGCGTATACGGAAACTTGATGAGTATCTGATCGACGACCGGCTTCTGCGTGGCGTAGGACAGACCGAAATCGAATTTTGTGACGATGTCCTTTATATAATTGAAGAACCGCACAAAATATGGCTTGTTGAAGCCCAGCCGGTCATTGAGCCGATCAACGTCCTCCTGCTTTGCCGACTCGCCCAAAATCAGGCGTCCCGGATCGCCCGGCGTCAAATTCATGATGAAAAACACTATGAACACGACGCCGAGAAGGACCGGTATGAGCAGCAATATGCGTTTGATGACATACTTATACAACGCTGTCCCTCCTCCTCAGTTTTATGGCAAAAGGGCGTTCCCCTTTTGTCGATTATACAATATTGAAAATATATCTGTCAATATTCATATATCTGAATTTCACATGTGTCATATTGTTTTTTCGTGAAAATTTTGCGTTTTCCCTTTGTCCCGCGGCGCTCCCGTCGGCTCAATACCCATTTTTATAAATTTTAATGACAGTTAAAATAATTGTCAACTATTTTTGCCTGTCGCGCCGTTTTTTCAGCGTATCACACAAATATTTTGCGATTTTTATGTTAAAACTCACCGAAAACATGTTCCAGTGTCAACTTTTAGTCTATAATTACAGCCTCCATAACCGGCTTGGCGCCGTATTTGCCCGCCACGATATCATCCACGACCTCCATGCCCGCCGTCACCTTGCCGAATGCGGCGTAGTCGCCGTCCAGATGGGGCGCGTCGTCCACCATGATGAAAAACTGGCTGCCGGCGGAATCGGGGTCGGGCGTGCGCGCCCATGACAGCACGCCGCGCGTGTGCTTGAGCGGATTGTCAAAGCCGTTGGAGCGGAACTCGCCGCGGATTGTCCAGCCGGGACCTCCGTGCCCGGTGCCCTCCGGGTCGCCGCCCTGTATCACAAACTCCGGCACGATGCGGTGAAAGGTCAGCCCGTTGTAAAATCCGGAGCCTGCCAGCTTGACAAAGTTCTCCACCGACGTCGGCGCGGTCTCCGGATACAGCTCGAACGCTATCTCTCCCCCGCCCTGCATTTTGATTTTTCCCGTGGTTGTTTTCATTTTGTTTTCCTCCTTATTTCATCATTCATTTCACCGCTGCAAATTGACAGCCGGCTGCTTGTATGCCATAATATATGTTGATTAATTATACATTAAATACTTGTTTTTTGCAAGTATCGAAGGGAGCTGAACTCATTGCCGCCATGCCGTTTTTCAGCCGTTTTCATTCATTAAACATAATTCCGTTTCTGAAAGGAGAAAGCTCATGATGGACAGATTTGAAAGAATAAACGCCGTTCTGGGCGAGCTGGGCGCGGACGCCGTGGTATTTTCCAAGCTGCTGACCCGCCAGTTTGCCTCCGGCTTTGTTTCCTCTGCCGGTATGGTCCTTCTCACCGCGAAGGGCGATAAATATTTCCTCACCGACGGCAGGTATATCGAGGGCGCGCAGAAAAAGGCCGCTCCGCAGGGCTTTACCGTCATCAACGCGGGACATGCATATTCACAGTGCATACAGGAACTGGCGGAAAAGCACGGCGTCAGACGCCTCGCCTTTGAAAACCTCTCCGTGTCCTACACGCAGTACCTCGACTTCAGCACGAATATCCGCTGCGAGCTGGTGCCGGCAGACCGCCGCTTTGACCTGCTGGCAGACGTGAAGAGCCGCGAGGACATCGACAAGCTGATTACGGCGCAGCGCATGACGGAGGCGGCGATCGGCTCCGCGCTGGCGTCCGTGCGCGCCGGCATGACCGAGCGGGAGTTCGCCGCCGAGCTTATTTATCATATGTACAAGAACGGCGCCGACGACATGTCCTTCGCTCCCATATGCATTTCCGGCGCCAACTCCTCCATGCCTCACGGCAGAGCGACCGACAAGCCGCTGGAGGACGGAGATTTTCTGCTGATCGACTGCGGCGTGATACGCGACGGCTGGGGCTGCGACATCAGCCGTACCGTCGCCATCGGTCACGCGACCGACGAGATGCACAGAGTGTACAACACCGTGCTGGAGGCGCAGAACGCGGCGATAGATTATTTCGCGCCCGGCACCACCGGCAATGACGTGGACGCCGTGGCAAGAAGCTATATCGAGGCATCCGGCATCGGCGGCTGCTATGACCACGCGCTGGGGCATTCGATCGGGCTGGGCGGCGGCAACGGCGGGCTGCTCGCCGGCAGGCGCTCCGGCACCGTATTTGAGGTGGGGCATATCATCACCTTCGAGCCGGGCATCTATCTGCCGGGCAAATACGGCGTGCGCATCGAGGACGCCGTATGGCTCGGACCTGACGGCAAGGTGAATATCGCCGCCTTTCCCAAGGACGAGCTTATCGTGGTGAGGCTGTAAGATGCAGCAAAAATTTTTAAAGCCGGAGCTTTTTGCTCCGGCTTTTACTGCACCAAAATCGTAATCAATTACGCAGAGTTATTACTTTTTTGTAACCTTTTGACCTATATCTTTGACCCCTGAAAGATGAAACATGCTCTTTTATCAAAGGTTTTCCACATTTTCCACAGAGTTATCCACAGAAAATGCGCCTTCAGGAGTCAAACAGAGCGTATAATGACCCGTCAGAGCTATATCAAATACTCCCGATCAAGCGTACGATACTGCACCGCCTCCGCCACGTGCTCGGCGCGGATATCCTCGCAGCCCGCCAGATCCGCGATGGTGCGCGCCACCTTGAGTATGCGGTCATGCGCCCTCGCTGACAGCCCCATGCGCTCGAAAACGTCCCCCATCAGCTTTTGCGCGGAGGCGTCCAGCCGACAATGCTCCTGCATCATGCCGGAGGTGAGATAGGCGTTGCCGGAAACGCCGCTGCCCGCAAAGCGCCGCATCTGCCGCTCCCGCGCTGCGTTGACGCGCTCGCGTATGCGCTCCGAGCTCTCCGCCGGTTTTCTGTCGCGCAGACTCTCATACGGCACCGACGGCACGTTCACGTGCAGGTCTATCCTGTCCAGCAGCGGTCCGGAGATGCGCTTGCGGTAGCCGCGTATCGCCTGGTCGGTGCAGGTGCATTTTCCGGACGGGTGCCCGAAATATCCGCAGGGGCAGGGATTCATCGCGCAGACCAGCATGAAGCGGCTGGGATATGAGCAGGTGCCGGAAACGCGGGATATCGTCACCACGCCGTCCTCTATCGGCTGGCGCAGCACCTCCAGCGCGTCGCGCCGGAACTCCGGCAGCTCGTCCAGAAACAGCACGCCGTTGTGCGCCAGCGATATCTCGCCCGGTCGCAGACGCATGCCGCCTCCCGTCAGTCCTATGGCGGAAACGGTGTGATGCGGACTGCGGAAGGGGCGCACGCTGATCAGCGGCGAGTCCCGCCCGGTCAGCCCCGCCACGGAATATATCTTCGTTGTCTCCAGCGCCTCGTCCCACGTCATATCGGGAAGTATGGAGGGCAGCCGCTTTGCCAGCATGCTCTTGCCGGAGCCGGGCGGTCCTATCATCAGGATATTGTGCGAGCCTGCCGCCGCTATCTCCAGCGGCCGCTTGATGCTCTCCTGACCCATGACCTCCGAAAAGTCCGCTCCGCCGCGTCCCTCCGCGGAAAAGCTGTACGGCGGCGCGGGCGTTATCAGCTCCTCGCCGCGCAGATGCGCCGCCAGCTCGCTGACATGCCGCACCGGATATATCTCCAGCCCGCCGGCAAGCGCCGCCTCCTCCGCGTTGTCCGCCGGGACGAACAGCCTCCGCAGCCCCGCCTCTCTGGCTGCCGCCGCCATCGGCAGCATGCCGCTGACCGGACGCACCTCGCCCTCCAGCGAAAGCTCGCCGATCAGTCCGGCGTCGTCGCCCGGCGGCGGGAGCTGCTCTGAGGCGCACAGAAGCCCCGCCAGTATCGGCAGGTCGTACACCGGTCCCTCCTTGCGCATCTCTCCGGGCGCCAGATTGACGGTTATATGCTTCATCGGGAAGCGAAAGCCGCAGTTTTTTATCGCTGCGCTGACGCGGTCCTTCGACTCCTTCACCGAGGCGTCCGGCAGCCCCACCACGTCAAAGCGCGGCAGTCCGCCCGCAAGGTCGCACTCGCAGAGCACCCGCCTGCCCTCTATTCCCGATATGCCGCAGGAGTTTATTTTTGATACCACAGCTTCACCCGCCCTTCGCCCTCTTCTTTTGTTACATTATATTTTATCCCTGCCGTTTTGACAAGCCGCCCCGTTTCTCTCCGAATATTTTTTTGTTTTCGCTCTTTTTATAACATTTATTTCTCTTTTTGCCAAAATAACCTTCGATTACAAAAATTAACACTAAAATGAATTAAATTATTTACTTTGAGCTGTAAATTTGGTAATATATAATAGTTTAAGGAGCTTGTTTTTTAACAGGTATAAAGTAGGAGGTTTGAAAATGGCAAGAAAAATGAAAACAATGGATGGCAACAATGCCGCCGCGCATGTGTCGTATGCTTTTACGGACGTTGCTGCCATCTACCCCATCACCCCTTCCTCCGCGATGGCGGAGCTGGTCGATTCCTGGTCTGCCGGAGGACAGAAGAACATCTTCGGTCAGGAAGTCAAGGTAGTGGAGATGCAGTCTGAGGCAGGCGCCGCCGGCGCAGTGCACGGCTCCCTCGCCGCCGGCGCGCTCACCACCACCTTCACCGCGTCGCAGGGTCTGCTGCTCATGATCCCGAACATGTACAAGATGGCAGGCGAGCTTCTGCCCGGCGTCATCCACTGCAGCGCCCGCGCCATTGCCTCTCACGCACTGAGCATATTCGGCGATCACAGCGACGTGATGTCCTGCCGTCAGACAGGCTTTGCGCTGCTGTGCTCCACCAACCCGCAGGAGGTCATGGACCTCGGCGCGGTCGCGCATCTGTCCGCCATTCGCGGCAGAGTGCCTTTCCTGCATTTCTTTGACGGCTTCCGCACCAGCCATGAGATCCAGAAGATCGAGACATGGGACTATGAGGATCTCAAGGCTATGACGGATATGGACGCTGTCGCCGCCTTCCGCAAGGGCGCGCTCAATCCGGAGCATCCCTTCCAGCGCGGCTCGGCGCAGAACCCCGACATCTTCTTCCAGGCGAGAGAAGCGAGCAACCCGTATTACGATGCGCTGCCCGCCACCGTCGAGCATTATATGAACGAGGTCAACAAGCGCCTCGGCACAAATTATTCGCTGTTCAACTATTACGGCGCTCCCGACGCCACCGACGTCATCGTGGCGATGGGCTCCGTCTGCGACACCATCGAGGAAGTCATCGACTACAAGCTGGCGAAGGGCGAGAAGGTCGGTCTGCTGAAGGTGCGTCTCTACCGTCCCTTCGTGGCGGAGAAGTTTGCGGCGGCGCTGCCCAAGAGCTGCAAGCGCATTGCCGTGCTCGACCGCACCAAGGAGCCGGGCGCGCTCGGCGAGCCGCTGTATCTGGACGTTATCACCGCGCTCAGCCAGCAGGGACGTCAGGTGGACGTCATCGGCGGCCGTTACGGACTGGGCAGCAAGGACACTCCCCCATCCAACATCTTTGCCGTGTATGACAACATGACCTCCGCCTCGCCCAAGAGGCATTTCACCATCGGCATCACGGACGACGTGACGAACCTGTCCCTGCCGATAAAAACCGCGCCTGACACCGCTGCGGAAGGCACCATCTCCTGCAAGTTCTGGGGTCTGGGCGGCGACGGCACCGTCGGTGCGAACAAGAACTCCATCAAGATCATCGGCGACCATACCGACATGTACGCGCAGGCGTATTTCGCCTACGACAGCAAGAAGACCGGCGGCGTGACGGTTTCTCACCTGCGCTTTGGTCACAAGCCCATCCGCAGCACCTATTTCGTCAATCAGGCTAACTTCGTCGCCTGCCACAATCCGAGCTATGTGACGAAGTACGACATGGTTCAGGACGTCAAGCCGGGCGGCACCTTCCTGCTCAACTGCCAGTGGACGCCTGAGGAGCTGGAGCGCCATCTGCCCAACCGCATGAAGGCGTTCATTGCCAAGAACAACGTCAATTTCTACATCGTCAACGCCATCGACAAGGCGCGTGAGATCGGCATGGGCAAGCGCACCAACACCATTCTCCAGAGCGCCTTCTTCAAGCTGGCGAACATCATTCCCATCGAGGACGCCGTAAAGTATATGAAGGACGCCGCCAAGAAGAGCTACGGCAAGAAGGGCGACGACATCGTGAACATGAACTATGCGGCGATCGACGCCGGCGTGGACGCGCTGGTCAAGATCGACGTGCCCGCCTCCTGGGCGTCCCTCAAGGACGACGATGCTGCGGCGCGTGTCAGCGGCGACCGTCCCGAGCTGGTCAAGTTCGTGGAGAACATCCTTATCCCCGTCAATGCGCAGAAGGGCGACCAGCTCCCCGTATCCGCCTTCAAGGACGCGCCGGACGGCACCTTCCCCTCCGGCGGCGCGGCTTATGAGAAGCGCGGCGTGGCGGTGGATGTGCCAGAGTGGATCCCCGAAAACTGCATCCAGTGCAATCAGTGCTCGCTGGTATGTCCGCATGCCACCATCCGTCCCTACGCGATGAGCGAGAGCGAGGTCAAGAGCGCTCCCGCCGCCCTCAAGACCGCCAAGATGATCGGCAAGGGCTGCGAGGACTATCGCTTTGCCATGACCGTTTCTCCGCTGGACTGCATGGGCTGCGGTCTGTGCGCCAACGTCTGCCCGGCAAAGACCAAGGCTCTGGTCATGAAGCCGCAGGAATCCCAGTCCGAGCAGCAGGCTGTGTATGACTACGCCGTGAAGAGCGTTTCCGACAAGGAGCTGCCGTTCGCGGTCAGCAGCGTCAAGGGCAGCCAGTTCAAGCAGCCCCTGCTTGAGTACTCCGGCGCCTGTGCAGGCTGCGTCGAGACGGCTTATGCCCGCCTCGTGACTCAGCTCTTCGGCGACCGCATGTTCGTCGCCAACGCGACCGGCTGCTCCTCCATCTGGGGCGGCTCGGCTCCCTCCATGCCCTACACCGTGAACAAGAAGGGCAGAGGTCCCGCATGGGCAAACTCCCTCTTTGAGGACAACGCAGAGTACGGTCTCGGCATGGCTTCCGCCGTCAAGCATATCCGCGAGGGGCTGAAGGAAAAGGTCGAGGCTCTCTCCGCCGACAAGGCGCTGCAGGGCGCCTGCGCAAAGTGGCTGGAGACTTACAGCGACGGCGCGCTCAACCAAATCGCTACCGACGAGCTGGTAGCCGCGCTGGAGAAATCCTCCTCCAAGGAGGCGAAGGACGTTCTCGCCAAGAAGGATTTCCTCGCCAAGAAGAGCTTCTGGATCTTCGGCGGCGACGGCTGGGCTTATGACATCGGCTTCGGCGGACTCGACCACGTGCTTGCCAGCGGCGAGGACGTGAACGTGCTCGTCTTTGACACCGAGGTATATTCCAACACCGGCGGACAGGCGTCCAAGGCTTCGCAGATCGGTCAGGTGGCACAGTTTGCCGCCGCCGGCAAGCAGATAGCCAAGAAGGACCTCGCCGCCATCGCCATGAGCTACGGCTATGTATACGTCGCTCAGATCGGCATGGGCTCCAGCCAGGCTCAGACCGTGCAGGCGCTGACCGAGGCGGAGAGCTATAACGGTCCCTCGCTGGTCATCGGCTACGCTCCCTGCGAGATGCACGGCGTGAAGGGCGGCATGGGCAATTCTCAGGCGGAGATAAAGAAGGCGGTAGACGCCGGATACTGGCATCTGTTCCGCTATGATCCCCGCAAGCTCACGCCGGAGAACAACGGCTTTGTGCTTGACAGCAAGCAGCCGACCGGCTCTTATCAGGACTTCATCGGCAGCGAGGTGCGTTATTCCTCGCTGACCCGCAGCTTCCCCGAAAGAGCCGAGGAGCTGTTCACGCTGGCGGAGAAGACCGCCAAGGCGAAATACGACCGTCTGGCAAAGCTCGCCGGGCAGAACAAGTAAGAATTTATTGCATATACAAATGCCTCAGGCTCGCTCATGCGAGCCTGAGGCGCATAAAGGGGTAATTTTATGAGCGAATATCTGCGCACGCTGCTGATAGTCTGTCCGCTGATCTTCATCGGCGCCTTCATCGACGCCGTTGCCGGCGGAGGCGGACTGATAACCCTGCCCGCATATATGCTCGCGGGGCTTCCCACCCATATGGCGGCAGGCACCAACAAGCTGGTCGCCTCGCTCGGCTCCGCCTCCGCCTCCGTTAAATATATCCGCAGCGGCAACGTGGTCTTTACGCCCGCGCTGTGCGCCGCCGCAGGCGCCTTTCTCGGCGCGGCGGCAGGCTCGCGCCTCGCGGTATATCTCCCGGATCGCGTCCTGCGCATCATCATAGTCGCGGCGCTGCCGGTCGTCGCTGCGATCGTGCTGACGCGCAGGGGCTTTGGTGAGTCGGCAGAAAAAGACCTCAGCCGCCGCAAGGAGATGCTCGTATCGCTCGCCATCGGGCTGTGCATCGGCATGTATGACGGGCTGGTGGGGCCCGGCACGGGAACCTTTCTCATGCTGGCGTTCTGCGCCTTTTTGGGACTCGACCTGCTGCACGCCACCGGCTGCGCCAAGATATCCAATCTTGCCTCCAATATCGCCTCGGTCATCGTATTCGCCTTAAACGGCAATATAAATTATTCCGTGGCGCTGCCGGCGATATGCTTTTCCGTGGCGGGCGGACTGCTGGGCGCAAGATATGCAGTGCGCGGCGGCAACCGCAATATAAAGCGAGTGCTTGCGCTGGTGCTCGTGCTGCTCTTTGCCAAGCTCGCCTACGATCTTCTTTTCTGATTTTTTTGCTCTGCGTTTTGTGAACTTTTTTGCCCGTTTTTGGCGCATTTTACGTCTTTTTCCTGCTTTTTCGCGTATTTTTATTGCCCATATTTTTTCTTCCCGACAAAAAAGCCTTGACTTTTCCAAGATATGTGTTATCATGTATTTTGTCAGGTGTTACAAATTGGTGACAAAATCAGCAAAATGGTAACAAGAAAACAATTAAGGAAGTGAAGTTATGGGTTCTGCTCGACGGTGCTTGATACTGGTGCTGTGCGTACTGCTCTCCTTCATGCCCGCTACGGCGATGGCTACCGACGGTCCCGAGCCTTCGGAGCGCACGGAGACAGATATCACAGTCGGCACCGACTCCGGAGAAAATCTACCGGAGCTCAGCGAGAAAAACGAAGACACAACCACCGAAGCGACAACCGAAGAAACTGCCGAGGGCGAGGTCATGGGTGAGACCTCCGCCGAAAGCGAAAATGCCGACACCGCTCCCGCTGCGGAGCCGGAGGCCAAGGAAGATCCTAATACGATCAAGATCGTCATGAACGGCGAAAGGATACCGTTCGTCAGCGATCCCGTGAACATCGACGGTACTATTTATGTGACGGTCAAGAACTTCTGCGAGTTCATGGGCTGCACCGTGGACTGGGAGGCCGGCGCACAGGCTGCACACGTGACTTACCCCGGCGAGCTCGATATGCGCGTTTGGCCAGGCAGCAAGACCGCGTATGCCAACGATCGCTATTTTTACATGTCTGACATCTGCCGCAGGATAGACAATTCCGTTATGGTGCCTGTCCGTGCGCTCGCCAAGATATTCACCTGCGAGGTAACGTGGGACGCCGCCGCCAAGACTGTCAACCTCACCGGCGGAGAGTTTTTGGAGACGGCGGAGGAGTTTTACGACTCTGACGACCTGTACTGGCTGGCGCGCATAATCCACGCGGAGAGCCGCGGCGAGCCGCTGCGCGGCAAGATTGCCGTCGGCAACGTGGTGCTTAACCGCGTTGAAAGCAAGATATTCCCCAACACCATCTACAAGGTCATCTTTGACCGCAAGAGCGGCGTGCAGTTTACGCCCACCGTCAACGGGGCGATATACAACAATCCTTCGCAGGAATGCGTGCTCGCCGCCAAGCTCTGCCTTGAGGGGCATGAGGAGATAGCCTCCGGCGCGCTGTACTTTGTGAGCAGCAGGCTCACAAGGTGCTGGGTGGCACGAAACCGCGCCTTTATAGAGACCATCGGTGGTCATTCGTTTTACTATTGATTTTTGATCGCTGAAGCAGTCTGCCCGATAGGGCAGGCTGCTTTTTTGTTTGCCATGCAGAGCGAGATATGGTAATATCGTATATGCAATACTATACACACGGAGGCGGATATGGAAATCCGAAGGCTTGATAAAAATGAATATGCGGGACGGGAAATAACCGTGCGCTATACGACCTCCGGTTATCTGGACATTTCCCCCTGCGACGGCGGCTTTGCGCTGCGCCGCATGAGTCTTGCAGAGCCGATGCAAAAGAGCTTTACCGACACGCTTTTCAGCGATTGGCTGGAGGCGCCGCTGGCATACGGCGCCTTTGAAGGCGAAAAGCTGCTGGGCATCGCCGAGGGCTCGCCGGAGAGCTGGAACAACCGCTGGCGCATCAGCAATATCTGTGTCTTTGAGGCAGATGACAGGGGGCGCGGAGTCGGCAGCGCCCTGATGGAGCGGCTTATGGCGGAGGCACGGCGCAGCGGCGCGAGAATGGCTGTGCTGGAAACGCAGAGCTGCAACGAGAGCGCCGTCGCCTTTTACAAAAAGCACGGCTTTGAGGTGATAGGCTTCGATCTGTTTGCCTACACCAACGACGATCCGGCGCGGCACGAGGTAAGGATAGAAATTGGCAAAAAGCTGACAGAATGAGCGGCATGTTTAGGAGTATAGAGGGGGACTGAAGATGATTTTTGGTTTCTTATCAAAGCCGCAAAAAATCAACTCAATAAAAATTCTTGATGAAATTGAAAATGCCGTATATGAACATGTTAAGCCGCTGGGCTTCAAAAAACACGGCAGAACGCTTCACCGCTTCGTATCGGAAGATATTTCACAAGTCATAAATTTTCAGTATGCAAATTCAAAAGATATGGAGGGGCTTTTCTGCGTAAATCTCGGCGTCCGCATCCCGGAATGCTCTGAACGGACATTTCACCCAAATAATCCAGAAAAAAAATATTATCACGAATATGAATGTACCCTTCGCTCAAGACTGGGCTCTATCTCCGGAAAACGCGAAATATGGTTTAACCTTCGCAAAAACACAAAACGCATTATAAGCAGTATTATATCCGAACTTGATAAGGTCGTAATTCCCGCCTTTTCCATCTTAGTCAGCCGAGAAGCCATTATTGCTCATCGCAAAAATCATCCTTTAGACTTTTTCAATAAATTAACTCTTTTTGACGAAAGCATGATTTACGGTCATCTTGGTAATTTAGAGCAGGCAAAAGAACTGTTTGAGATATATTATCAATCTGTTGTTGATGATTATAACGAAAAGGACGGTTATGTAACGCTGTACGGCGCCAGCCATGGGTATATTGATAATCTTGATAAATTGGCTCTGGAATTAGGGATACGATAAAAAGCTGCGCCGAGATAGCGGGAGGCTCCTTTTATGAAATCTCTGTCCTAATAGAAGGTGGCAGCGATTTATTTGAATGAAAATACATATCTGTAGATTCCTTCTTGTTGATAATACTGAAATCGAAAGCATTTATAACAAAACAAATATTCATTTGTGGAGATGATGGAATGCAGTACAAAAAGATAACAACGGAAGATGCCGCTTTTTTGACTGATATATTCAGTATTCCCGAATATG
The DNA here is from genome assembly GCA_017453985.1 of Clostridia bacterium. GTDB lineage: Bacteria > Bacillota > Clostridia > Oscillospirales > Butyricicoccaceae > RGIG3726. The sequence continues at coordinate 80,329 of JAFTDT010000111.1, read as the reverse complement.
ATATGTACTTTGCCGAAAATGAAACAACCGAAGAGGGATGGCGCAATAGAATCACAGCCTGCTTTCAGTCATTGCAGTCCTTCATCATTCTTGACGAAGGGAAAAAGGTCGGTTGGATTATGTATAAAATAAATGACCATACTTGCATGATTGATATCATCGTACTACACCCAAATGAACGCTTTAAGGGCTATGGAAAAACTATCATATCGGACATCCTTAAAAGCAATCCACAGGTAAAGGAAATCAAGCTGGACGTTCAGAAAAGGAACAAGTCTGCAATGGCTTTTTACAGCAAACTCGGTTTTGCTGTCGATGGCGAGGAGATGCAGCCAGTCGGCGACGCAGAGCAACCGTATTATAAGCTGTTACTGCATCTATAGGTTCATGCTTGCCATTAAACAGCATTATCTGTTTGAGCTTATGTGCAATCTTTCCATTTGTATTTTTACATATCACCTTTTATCGAGGACGGAGACTTTATGAAAGAAATAGATACGCAGGGGATATCTTACCTGACAAGGGTGGACGGCAGCACGGAATGGTATTGGGGTAGTGACTATTCCTGCGGCGACTTGTACGAGGCGGAAGAAGCTTTTAAAGAAGGTCGCGCTTTTACTCCCAATCGGCTGCTGTTTGTCCATTATCCCGACGGGCGAACGGTCTGCCCCGTGACTGCCCGCGAGGGGCAGTATTTGGGACGGCCGGTTTTTTGCGACGGCAGGCTCATCATTCTGCTGGTCGATTTTCCCGCCGGCGCGGCGCAGCTGCTCGGCTATGACGATGCACGCGGACAGAGCGAAACGATTGCCGAGATACCCATGTCCGACATCGAGAGCTGCTACAATCTTTTTCCGCACGCTTCGCCGCTCATGCTGGCGAGACAGGCAAACGACGGCGTATTCCGCATCATATGGCCTTTTCGTGCGGAATTTGCCATCTCGCACAGAGAGAGCTTTGATTTCCGCGACGGAGACCGGCTGTATTTTGCCGAATGGCACGAGGACGAGGACGGCTCGAACTACGGCGACGACGTCGTTGTGCGCTCGCTCTCCGGCGAGCTGCTGGAGCGCATTCCCAACGCTTCGATACAGGAGATGCCCGACGGGCAGAAATGGCTGCTGAGATAAGGAGAGGAAGCCTTTTATGAGTACGGAAAAGCTGCCGGAGCTGAAGCCCGGCATATACCGCCATTTCAAGGGCAATGAATACGAGCTGCTGTGCGTTGCCCGCCATTCCGAAACGCTGGCGTCCATGGTCGTATACCGCGCGCTGTACGGCGAGGGCGGCATATGGGTGCGCCCGGCGCATATGTGGTCGGAGCAGGTGGAGACGCCGGACGGCGTGCGTCCGCGATTTGCCTTCCTGCGCGGCAGCAAGGAGGCGTGAGCATGCGTCTGTTTGCCGCCGTGCTGTTTTCGCCGCGCTTTACCGAGGCGGTGACAGAGGTGCAGAGCCAGCTCCGCGCGGTCTGTCGGCGCGGGAACTTCACCCGCCTTGAAAATCTGCATCTCACGCTCGCCTTTATCGGTGAGACGGACGACCTCGCCGGGGCGTGCCGCGCGCTGGAAACTCTGCCGCCTCGCCCCACCTTTGAAATATCGCTGCGCGGCGCCGGACGATTTGACGAGCTGCACTGGGTCGGACTGAAGGAGAGCGCGCCGCTGGCGGCGCTCGCCGATGACGTGCGCTGCGCGCTGCGCGCCGCGGGCTTTGCGATAGAGCGCCGCGCCTTCTCCCCACACATCACGCTCGTCAGACAGGCGGAGCTGAGATCGCAGCCGCGGCTGTGCGTGCCGCCCGCCTCCATGACCGTAACGCACATCTCGCTTATGTCCTCCTTGCGCGAAAACGGAAGGCTCGTCTACGATGAGGTATTCACGCGCAACATAACGCTGTGAAGCTTGGATTTGCGCTTTCTTGCGGCGCGGTTTGCGTCACTTTGTCAGGTTTGCAAGGCTAAAGTCCACCAGCTTTTTCAAATCCTCCGGACTGAGCTCGACCTGCCAGCCTATCTTCCCCGCGCTGAATATGATCTTTTCAAACGCCGCTGCGCTGCTGTCGAAGACAGTCGGCAGCGGCTTGTTCATGCCTATCGGCGAGCAGCCGCCGTGTACGTACCCGGTCAGCGGCAGCAGCTCGCGCTGCTGTATCATCTCGATCGCCTTCTCCCCCACGCTGTCCGCCGCTTTTTTCAGATCCAGCTCCGCCGCCACCGGTATCACGAATACGTAGTTTTGACGGCTCTTCCCCACCGTGACCAGCGTCTTGAACACGCGCGCCGGCTCCGCACCGATGACCGCCGCCACCTCCGTGCCGGATACCGCGCCGCTGCCCTCATAGCAATGCACGCCGTATTCAAGCTTTGCGGCGTCGAGCAGACGCATGACATTCGTTTTGTTTACCTTGCTTCCCATTTTCACCGCTCCTCAACAGTATCATTGATAAAATGATAACATATTTTCACGCCGCCGTCACGCCCATCTTTCCTCTCGCATAAAATATACGCAGGTGATATACCGTGACCGAAGAAAAGCGCCCCATAGAAAGCCTCGACACACAGATGCTGTTCATCCTCGCGCTCATGCTTGCCAATATACTGACCCTCGCCGTTCTCAGAGGGACAAAGGAACAGCAGACGGGTCTTTTCCCTGACAGGGATTATTCCTATCTGAACTCCTTTCCGCGCGTCACCGCGGCGATAACCACCGCCGCCAGCGCCTATTTTCTTTATATATCCTGGCTCGCCTACCGCCGCAGCCCCGCGACGCAGAACCTGTGGATAGAGGCGGCAAACGCGCTGGCGCTGCTCGGCGCGGGCATCAAGGCGAATGTTTCCCGCCGCCGCGACGACAGCGAGGCTACTCTCCTCCGTTCAGCCGAGCCGTAAGCGCGGCAAGCTCCCGTCTCAGCTCCTCCACCGACTCGCGCAGCTCACTCAGTTCGCCGCCCTGCTGCCGCCCCTCCAGAAGCTGCTGCTGCGAGGCGTTGGTCTCCAGCACCTGCGCCGTCAGCATTAGAAAATTGCCCAGCGAGTTCTGCTGATTTGCCGTAAGCTCGCCCAGCAGGGCAAAGCCCAGCACCGTGGCTATCGCCGTCATCAGCGCCGGCGGCAGGTCGAAAAAATCCTTTAAGCTCATTATGATGCACCTCCGCCTATTGAAATAAACGCCGTCATAAAGTATAATATACGCATAGAGGAAGTGATAGTATGAAAAAGAGGCTTGCCGCGCTGCTGCTCGCCATGCTGCTTGTTCTGGCGCTCCTGCCGGGCGCCTTTGCCGCGCCGGAGCTTATTTTGGTATGCACGGACGGCGTTTTTCAGCAAAGCGTGAACGAGGACAACATGCCAGTCTTCATCGACGGTGCGCTGTATATTCCCTATTCCTTCCTCAGCGGCGTCAAGGCTGTGAACTGCGTCTACAACTCCTCGCTGAGACAGCTTCTCGTGTACAACCTCGACTACCGCATGACCTTTGACCTTGCGGGCGACCAGACCTACGACTCTGCGGGCGAGCTTTTCGCCGGAAAGGCCGTATGGCGCGGCGGCACGGTATTCGTGCCGATAAAGCTTATCTGCCTGAAATTCGGTCTTTATTTTTCGTATATAGAAAAAAGCTCTGCCAACATCATCGCGCCCGTGGCGCGCATCGCCTCCGAGTCTCCCTCGGTGGACGACATGCCCTTCGTGGTGCGCAACATCAGCACCATGAAGGCTATCGCCGACGCCTATGCGGCTGCCGCGACGCCCTCCGGCGACGACCTCCCGCCCGAAACCGACACTCCGCCGGTGCGTCCGCCCGAGCCGCAGCCCGATACGCTCGTTTATTTCATCTTTCAGGGCGAGGTAAACGAATATACCGCCGAAATACTGGATGTGCTGGCGCGCCGCCGCATCTCCGCCGCCTTCTTCGTGGACACGCTCTCCGCGCTTGACGAGGACGTGCTGCGCCGGATATATGCGGAGGGGCACACCGTGGGGCTTTATGCCGATCTTGAAGGGCTTTCCGAGGAGGAAACCGCGCAGACGCTGCTGCGCGCTGAGGAGGCGCTTTCCTCCGTACTGCACACCAAGACGCGGCTGCTGTCCGTAAGCGGCGGCAGCGAGACGCTTTCCGCAGCGCAAGTGGAGCTGATCATCGACATGGGCTTTCGCCTCTGGGACGGCAATGTGTACGATACCTCCGGCGGCTCCTCCGCGGCAAGCTCCGCCGCATCCATCAACCGTCGGCTTTCCGCCTCCGGACTGACCAAGGTGGCGGCTTTTGCCTCCGAGGAGGATACGGCGGCGGTGCTTGAGCGCGTGGCGGCATACGTCGCGGCCGGCGGCTTTTCCCTGCTTACCGCCAACGAATGGGACGCGCCCGTAAACTCTATCCGCGAGGTGCGCTGACGCGCCCGCTCATTCATTTCCAAAGGAGCCTTTTATGCTGAACGTAGTCCTGCTTGAGCCGGAGATCCCTCAGAACACCGGCAATATTTCCCGTACCTGTGCCGTCACCGGCGCCGCGCTGCATCTGATAAAGCCGCTCGGCTTTGAGATAAGCGACCGCTATCTCAAGCGCGCCGGGCTGGATTACTGGCATATGCTGAAGCTCTCGGTTTATGAAAATCTCGCGGATTTTTACGAGAAAAATCCCGGCGTGCGCCCATATATGGCGAGCACCAAGGCGGCGATGAATTATTGCGACGCGGCTTACCGCGACGGCGACTGGCTCATGTTCGGCAAGGAAACGCGCGGACTGCCGGAGGAGCTGATATTCTCCGACCGCGAACGGGCGATACGGATACCCATGCTGCCCGGCGCACGCAGTCTCAACCTCTCCAACTCCGTCGCCATCGTCTTGTACGAGGCGCTGCGCCAGCTCTCTTTCCCTTCCCTCAAGCTCACTTCCGGCTAAATCGACCGGAAATATCCAAAAATAGCAAAAAAAGATCGTTTTTCCTCTTTTCGCCTTGAAAAAAGTTATCGTGTGGATTATAATGACTTTGTCTTCTATCAAACAATATCTATGGAGGGACTTCCGATGGACTACCACAAGAAGTCTGTGGCGGATATCGACGTCACAGGTAAGAAAATTCTGATGCGCTGCGATTTCAACGTGCCGCTGGAGAACGGCGTCATCATGGACGACGCCCGTATTCAGGAGACTATGCCCACCATCAATTACCTGCTCGCTCACGGAGCCTCCGTGATCCTCTGCTCTCACATGGGACGGCCGAAGGGAAAGTTCGATGAGAAATATTCTCTGAAGCCCGTTGCCGAGCATTTGAGCGAGCTGCTCGGCTTTGAAGTCCCTCTCGCCCACGACGTTATCGGCGAGACTGCGCACGAGCTGTGCGACGCGGTACAGCCCGGCAGAGCTGTGCTGCTTGAGAACATACGCTTTGAACCCGGCGAAGAGGCCAACGATCCGACATTTGCGCGGACGCTGGCTTCCTTTGCCGATATTTTTGTCAACGACGCCTTTGGCGCGGCACATCGCGCCCACGCCTCCACCTGCGGCGTGGCGAAATATCTGCCGGCGGTCTGCGGCTTTTTGATGGAAAAGGAAATCTCCATCATGGGCGAAATTCGCACCGAGCCGCAGCATCCCTTCGTTGTCATCATGGGCGGCGGCAAGGTCTCGGACAAGCTGCTGATGATCGAAAATCTTATGCCCCGCGCCGACTGCACCATGATCCTCGGCGGCATGGCGTATACCTTTATCAAGGCGCTGGGCGGCAGCATCGGCGACTCGCTCTGCGACGACGAGCGCATCGACGTCTGCCTCCGCATGGTCGAGCTGGCAAAAAAGGAAAACGTGCGTCTGGTGCTGCCCGTAGACGTTGTCGCGGCAGATGAGTTTTCCAACGACGCCAATCGGCAGATCGTCGATCCCTACCATATCCCCGAAGGCTGGCAGGCGCTGGATATCGGTCCCAAGACCGCGAAGATGTGCGCCGAGATAATCAAAGGCGCGCGTTCGCTGATCTGGAACGGACCTACCGGCGTGTTTGAGATGAGCAATTTTTCAAACGGAACTCGCGCCATAGCAGAGGCGGTCGCCGCCTGTGAGGGCGTGACCATCGTCGGTGGCGGCGACAGCGCCTCTGCGGTCAAGCAGTTCGGACTGAAGGACAAAATAACGCATGTTTCTACCGGCGGCGGCGCTTCGCTGGAGTTTTTGGAGGGCAAGGTGCTGCCCGGAGTCGCCTGCCTCATGGATAAATAACGGAGGACACATACCGAATGAACCGCAGATACAGAAAAACCGTTATCGCAGGAAACTGGAAGATGAATAAAAACGCCGCCGACGCCAAAAGCTTTATCAGCGAGCTTAAAAGCAGCGTGCGCGGCAAATGGTGCGAGGTCGTCCTGTGCGTGCCCTTCACCGCCATACCCGCGGCGGTCAAGACCGCCAAGGGCAGCCGCATAGACATCGGCGCGCAGAACTGCCACTTTGCGCCGGAGGGCGCCTACACCGGCGAGATATCCTGCGCCATGCTCGCCGAGGCGGGCGTCAAGTATGTCGTCATCGGTCATTCCGAGCGGCGGCGCGATTTCGGCGAGAGCGACCGCACCGTAAACCTCAAGGCGCACGCCGCACTGGACGCCGGGCTGCGCCCCATCATTTGCGTCGGCGAAAGCGCGGAGATGCGCGAAACCGGCATCACGCTGGACGTGATACGCGCGCAGGTAAAATCGGCGCTGAAGGACATAACGGCGGACAGAGTGCGCCGGACGGTCATCGCCTACGAGCCGATATGGGCGATCGGCACCGGCGACACCGCGACCGCCGAGCAGGCGGACGAGGTCAACCGCGCGATACGCGAATGCCTGCGCCAGCTTTACGGCGCGCGCGTCGCCCGCAGCATTTCCATACTCTACGGCGGCAGCGTGACTCCCAAAAATGCATACGAACTGTTTGCCATGCCGGATATAGACGGCGGGCTTGTCGGCGGCGCCTCTCTCGACCGCGCCGCATTTGAGGAGATAATAAATGCAGCAGATCAATAAACCGCTTGTTTTGATGATACTGGACGGCTGGGGTCAGGCTCCCCCGTCCCCCGACAACGCCGTGACTGCGGCGCGCACGCCCAATCTGGACGCCGCCTTCAGGCGATGGAGCTCCGCGCTGCTGCGCTGCTCCGGGCTTGACGTGGGGCTGCCGGACGGGCAGATAGGCAACAGCGAGGTTGGGCACACCAATATCGGCGCCGGGCGCGTCGTATATCAGGACCTGCCCCGCATCAGCAAGGCTGTTGCCGACGGCGATTTCTTCCAAAACCCCGCCCTGCTGGGCGCTGTTTCACACGCTAAGGCGGGCGGCGGCGCCGTGCATCTCATGGGGCTTTTGAGCGACGGCGGCGTACACAGCACGACAGAGCATCTTTTCGCCTTGCTGCGCCTGTGCGAGGATCACGGCGTCCGCACCTTCGTGCATTGCTTTATGGACGGGCGCGACACCGCGCCGAAAAGCGGCGCGGGATATATGCGCGAGCTGACGGAGCATATCGCCGCGCATGGTCTGCACGCCCGCATCGCCAGCGTTTCCGGCAGGTTTTACGCCATGGACCGCGACAAACGCTGGGAGCGGCTGGAAAAGGCTTACGCCGCGCTTGCCGCCGGCGATGCGCCGTTCTGCGCCGACCCGGTGCAGGTGCTGGAGCAGTCCTATGCGGAGGACGTGACGGATGAGTTCGTCGTGCCGCATATCTGCCTGCGCGGTGCGGAGATAACCGCGCGCGACAGCGTGATATTCTACAATTTCCGCCCCGACCGGGCGCGCGAGCTGACCCGTGCCTTTGTTGACGAGGAGTTCGACGGCTTTCCCCGCCCGCAGGGCGCGATCAAGCCGCATTACGTCTGCATGACGCAGTACGACGCCTCCATGCCCAACGTGCAGGTGGCGTTCAAGCCGCAGACGCTGCACAATATCTTCGGCGAGTATATCGCGGCGCAGGGGCTGCGCCAGCTCCGCATCGCGGAGACGGAGAAATACGCGCATGTCACCTTTTTCTTCAACGGCGGCAGGGAGGAGCCGTTCTCCGGCGAGGAGCGCATACTCGTCCCCTCTCCCAAGGTGGCGACCTACGATCTGCAGCCGGAAATGAGCGCCTATGAGGTGGCGGATAAATGCGTCCACGCCATCGAGCACGGCGGCTTTGACGTGATAATACTCAACTTTGCCAACTGCGACATGGTGGGACACACCGGCGTGTTCGACGCTGCGGTGCGCGCGGTGGAGGCTGTGGATACCTGCGTCGGCAGACTGCTGGACGCCATTGAGCGCGTCGGCGGCGCGGCTATAATCACCGCCGACCACGGCAACGCGGAGCATATGTTCGACGAAAGCGGTCCCTTCACGGCGCACACCACCAATCCCGTGCCCGTCATCATGTGCAGGGACGGCGTGCGCGTGCGCGACGGTGCGCTGTGCGACCTCGCGCCGACGATGCTCGAGCTGCTCGGGCTGGATAAACCGACCGATATGACCGGCGAAAGCCTGATAATTAAATAATAAAATCGTTTATAAGGAGCGTTTGTTATGAAAAGAATGATCGAGATCACATCTGTATTTGCCCGCGAGATAATGGACAGCCGCGGCAACCCCACCGTCGAGGTGGAGGTCTGCGTGGACGACGGCTTCGGCGAGTGCCTTGGCAGAGCCGCCGTACCCTCCGGCGCCTCCACCGGTATCTATGAGGCATGCGAGCTGCGCGACGGCGACAAGTCGCGCTATCTGGGCAAGGGCGTGCTGAAGGCTGTCGAAGCGGTCAACACCGAGATCGCGGACGCCCTCGTGGGCATGAACGTGCTGGACCAGCCAGAGATAGACCGCGTGATGATCGAGCTGGACGGCACCCCCAACAAGACCCGTCCGGGCGCTAACGCCATACTCGGCGTGTCCATCGCCTGCGCCAAGGCTGCCGCCGAGGCGCTGGGACTGCCGCTTTACAGCTATATCGGCGGCTGCAACGCCAAGCTGCTGCCCGTGCCGATGATGAACATCCTCAACGGCGGCGCGCACGCCTCCAACAACGTCGATATTCAGGAGTTCATGGTCATGCCGGTCGGCGCGCCCTCCTTTACCGAGGGACTGCGCTGGTGCGCGCAGGTCTTCCACACCCTCAAGAAGATACTGAACTCCCGCTCGCTCGCCACCTCTGTGGGCGACGAGGGCGGCTTCGCCCCCAATCTCGCCCGTGACGAGGACGCGCTGGCGGTCATCATGGAAGCCATCGAGCAGGCGGGCTTCAAGGGCGGCAGCGATTTCCGCATCGCCATGGACGCCGCAGTGTCCGAGTGGTATGTGAAGGACGACGGCGGATATTACCTTCTGCCCAAGGCACAGAAGAAGATGAGCCGCAAGGAAATGGTAGATATGTGGGTCGGCTTTGCCGAGAAATATCCCATCATCTCCCTTGAGGACGGCATGGGCGAGGAGGACTGGGATGGCTGGAAGATGCTCACCGAGGCGCTCGGCAGCAAAATACAGCTTGTCGGCGACGATCTCTTCGTCACCAATACCGAGAGGCTGAAGCGCGGCATCGAGCTGGGCGTCGCCAACTCCATACTGATAAAGCTCAATCAGATCGGCACCGTGACCGAGACGCTTGACGCCATCGCCATGGCGAACCGCGCCGGCTACACCGCCGTCGTCTCCCACCGCAGCGGTGAGACCGAGGACACTACCATCGCTGACCTCGCCGTGGCGCTCAACGCCGGACAGATCAAGACCGGCGCGCCGAGCCGCACAGACCGCATCGCCAAGTACAATCAGCTTCTCCGCATCGAGGAGGAGCTGGGCGACAGCTCTTGCTACGCAGGCAAGGACGCATGGTTTAATTTGAAGAAATAAGCTCGCAGCCGAGACTGAGTTGTTTTCATGCGCTGACACAAACGCCGCCGTGACTTTTAACGGCGGCGTTTTTTTGCGCAAAAAAGCGGCTTTTAAACCGCTCTGTTTTGTGATATGATTTAATTATTCAAGGCTGATATCAGAAAAAAAGGAGAATTATTATGTATCAAGGTATATATTTGCGTCTTTACGGCTTCAATGCTCTGAAATATTTCCCGATAAAAAAATATTTCAGAGGTGAACTGAGTGAAAAGATTATTGAATAACCTTGATGAAACCCGCTCCTGCTTTTTCCTTACGCTTTTGACCGGCGTTGTCTTTTCCGGAGTCTGCGTTTTGGCTCCTGCTCTTTCCGGAGCCATGGTCGCCGCCTTTTCCGAAAGCATTGCCGCAGGCAAGCGTCTGCTTATTCTGTACCTGCTTGTCGGCGCATGTCAAATAGCGTTTTCCCTGCTTGATGCTTACATGAGCATGCAGTTTTCGCGGCGGCAGAAGCAAGCGATGCGCGGCAGTGCATTCCGCGCTTTTTCCAAAAACGATTTTGCCGGACGGGAAAAGAGCGCCGCCTTTATTTCCTTCGTCAACAACGATATTCCCGCGTTGACGGAGCAATACTTTTCCGGCGCAATCGACATTGTCAAATGCACTTTTATTCTGCTTTTTTCCGCGATTTCCATGCTGACCGTTCATTGGCTGCTGGCGCTCATTGTATTTTCCGTCAGCGGGCTGATGCTGCTCTGCCCGCGAGCCATGCGCAAAAAAAGCGGCGCGGCGCGGGCTGCGTACTCCGAAAGCCTCGGCAGATATAACGCCGGGCTGCAATCCTTTCTCGGCGGTCTGCAAATTATCAAAAGCTATAATTATCATGCCCGTGCCAACGAAATTCAGGAGGAAGCAAACGCGCACGCCTCAAAAAAGGAACGCACCCTTAATCTCTGTCAAATGCGCGTGCACGGCATGACCGCGCTTTTGCAGGTCGGGAAAACGCTCCTCATTCTGACTGTCGGCGTCGCTTTGATATCCATTGGACAGATGGAGGCTGGCGGTCTTATTGCCGTGGTGCAGCTTGCGCAGCTTATCGCGGCGCCCGCAGAGGTGCTTGCACGCATGCTCCACGCCCGCAGCGAGGCGCTTCCGCTCCTGAAGCGATATGAAGAAATGCTTGCAGACGGGGCGTGTGAAGCCGCATCTTTCCAAATGCCGGACAAAATCAAGACCATCACCGTAACTGACGTCGGCTGCTCGGTAGATGGTCTGCGCATACTCGGCGGCGCATCGGCAGCTTTTGAAGCCGGTAAGCATTATCTTCTCATGGGCGAAAGCGGCAGCGGAAAATCCACACTTTTGCGGCTGATAGCCCAAATCGGAGAGCTCGGCTATTCAGGGGAAATCGCCTGCAACGGCAAATGCTTGAAGGAAATATCCGCTCCCGCATATTACAAACGTGTATGCCCGGTGTTTCAGGAGCCGTATCTGTTCAGCGCCACGCTGGAGGAAAATATACTGCTTGGGCGCGACATTCCGGCGGAGATATATTCCTCCGTAATAAAAAAGCTGGGGCTGGAATATCTGATCGAGCGATACCGCGGGCAGGAAATCACTCCCGAAATTTCAGAGCAGCTTTCCGGCGGCGAGCGGCAAAAAGTCGCGCTGGCACGCGCCATGGTCGGCAAACCCGACGTATATTTGCTGGACGAGGTCACGTCCGCGCTGGACGGCGGCAGCGCCGAGGCGATCGAGGAATTGCTGCTCCATGAGGACGCGATGACGATACATGTCTGCCACAAGCCAAATCTCCGGCTGCTGCCCCTGTATGACGTGCGGCTCGTAATGCAAAACGGGCGGCTGTCTGTTGTTTAGGCAAATATGCATCTTTTCCCTGTACAAGACAGATGATTGTCCCCTTAACACGCTGCGCCGCAGAGAAGCTCTGCGGCGCGTTTTTTATATTTATCTTTTTACGCTTTTGCGATACGCCAGCGGCGACTGCCCCATATATTGCTTGAAAACCGTTGCGAAATAATTCGGCGTGTTAAAGCCGCAGCGCGCCGCTATCGCGTCCACCGTCATATCCGTCCCCGCCAGCAGCTTGCGGCTGAAGGCGATGCGCTCCTCCCGCACATAATCGCAGAAGGTCTGCCCCGCCAGATTGGAAAATATCCGGCTGAGATAGCCGCCGCTGATATGTATCGCTTTGCCGACGCTATGCAGCGTCAGCGGCTCCTCCAGATGCTCGCGTATGTATACGCGGGCTTTTTCCATATGGCTGCACGCCTCGCGGCTGAGCGAAAAGGTATCGTGATAGTCCTTCAGCACCCGTATTCCCGTCTGCCTGATATCCTCGTCGCTCCCCATTGCTCCCGCCTGCACTCGGTTGCGCCAGCAGCATTCCGTCAGGCTGACGTGCATGTAAAACTGGAAAAAATCGTACAGGCAGCGGTTGAGCGAGGTGATGATTATCATCCCCTCCACCTCCGGTATCCTGCCGCCCGCCAGCGCGCTTACTCTCCTTATTCTCTCGCAGAAAAGCGCCGTGGCGCTGCTCAGGCTGTCATATATCAGCGCCTCGCATACCGAGTGCAGATTATAGATCAACTCCATATACTCGCTTTTTATGCTCATCTTCTCATGCTGCGTCATATTTTTCTCCCGATTGCAAAATTTTAAAGATACTGGGGCAAATTTTAGAGGTAATTCCCTGCTGAAATATGATATACTGCTCCTTGCGGTTAGATATAACTAACCTACAATATTATAACAGCTTCTTCCCTCGCTGTCAATCACAGAGGGATGCTGCAAAGCAAGGCAGGTCGATCTATCATGAGAAAAATAGCTATTTACGGCAAGGGCGGCATCGGCAAAAGCACCACCACCTCCAACCTCTCCGCCGCGCTCGCCGGCATGGGCTTGCGCGTCATGCAGGTGGGCTGCGACCCCAAGGCGGACTCCACCAAGGGGCTGATGGGCGGCAGGCGCATACCCACCGTGCTGGATCAGCTCCGCGAAAAGCAGGACGCGCTGAGGCTGGACGATATCGTGTTTGAGGGCAGCGGCGGCGTGCTGTGCGTCGAGAGCGGAGGCCCCACGCCTGGCATCGGCTGCGCCGGGCGCGGCATCATCTCCGCCTTTGAAAAGCTTGCCGAGCTGGAGGCGTTCGAGATCTACCGCCCGGATATCGTGATATACGACGTGCTGGGCGACGTGGTGTGCGGCGGCTTTGCCATGCCGATCCGCGAGGGCTATGCGCGCGAGGTATTCATCGTCTCCTCCGGTGAGATGATGGCGCTGTACGCGGCGGACAATATCGCCCGCGCCGTGCGCAGCTTTGCCTCGCGCGGGTACGCGCATCTCGCCGGTCTGATACTCAACGCCCGCAACATTGAGGGAGAGCGTGAGATCGTGGCGCGCGCCGCGCAGGAGATCGGCACGGAGGTCGTCGCCTATGTTCCCCGCAGCGGCGATATCCAGCGCGCCGAGGCGCTGGGCGGCACCGTGCTCGAATGCGTGCCGGACTCTCCGCTGTGCGCGGTGTACCGCGAGCTGGCAGAGACCGTGCTGCGGCTTTCCGCCGATGATGAAAATCAGGCGCAGGTCTGTTTTCATACAACAAATTCCAATGCTTAGGAGGAGATCAAAATGGTAAAAAAACTCATGGCTCTGCTGATGGCGGCGCTGATGCTTTTCGGTGCGGCGGCGTGCAATAACGACAACGGCACGACAGAGCCGCAGAACACCCAGAAGCAAAACGAGCAGGAAACAAACCAGCAGGAAACAAATCAGAACGCAGACGGCAGCTTTACCCTCTACTACCCCGAGTTCATGCACGAGCTGGAGGGCGAAACGCTGGTGCTGGACAAGGCGCCGGAGCGCATCGTCTGCCTCTCCAACACCGCGCTGCAGGTGCTCGCACGCTTTGACGTGCATCCTGTGGCGGTCACCTCGCTTTCCAAGAGCGGCGATTTTCCCGATTGGGTGCGCGAGCTGCCGCAGATAGAGGTCGGCATGAGCGGGCTGGATATCGAGGCGATAGTCGCCATGGAGCCTGACCTCGTCATGGTCGGCGAGTATCAGAAGGAGGAGTACGGCAAGCAGTTTGACGACGCGGGCATCAAGGTCTATTACACCACCGAGGGACCCTCCGTCACCTACGGCGAGACGCGCGACGGCACCATTGCCATCGCCCGCTCCTTCGGCACGCAGGCACAGGTCAAGGAGATAGAGGACGCTTTTGCCGCCGCCGAGGCGCGCTGCGCCGAATATACCGCCGCGCACGGCAGCAAGACGATGATGATATTCTTCTCCCAGCCCGGCTCCTATCAACAGACAAGTCAGGGATATCTCGGCAGCATGCTCGCCATGCTCCCCTTTGAAAATCTGAGCGACAAGCTCATCGACCCCACCCTCCGCACAGCTCCCACCGACGTGGAAACCTGCATAAAGCAGAACCCGGAGATCATCTTCGCCATCAGCCCCGGCGTACCCACCGGCGAGCAGGTGCGCGAGATGTTTGAGGAAACCTTTAATTCCGACCGCGAGCTGTGGAACCAGCTCGACGCCGTGGCAAACGACAATATCATCTACCTCGGCACTGAGTACATATCCTCCAAGGGCCTGCAGATAGTGGACAGCTTGAACAAGCTTGTAGACCTGCTGGAATCCCGCGGCGACGGGCAGATAGTGCTGAATTATCCCTCCAACATGCAGGCGCGCGGCTACACCGAGCCGCTGGTGCTGGAGAAGAAGCCTGAGAAGGTCGTTTCCATGAGCACCTCCCCCGTGCTGGCGCTGAACAACCTCGGCGTGAACATGATAGCCGTGCCCGCCTCTGCGGTGGTGCAGTGGCCGGAGAACATGAAGGACGTCACCACCCTGCAGCTTGCGCACAACACCAATTTTGACATCGAAACGGTCGTCGCCATGGAGCCTGACCTCGTGATACTCGGCTACACCTCCGAGGACACCTACGGCAAGGTGCTGACCGACGTGAATATCCCCGTTTATTACGTGGACGCGGGACATACCGTACCCTATGCGTCCATCAAGCTCCAGACCGAGGCGCTCATCGACGCTTTCGGCAAGGGCAGCGCAGCGGGCGACGCCATGATGAAGGCTTTTGCAGACCTCGAAGCAAGGCTGGCGGAGAGCAAAAAGCAGCTTGAGGGCAAGACCGTGATGGTCCTCCAGTCCTCGCCTCCCTCTCACTATATCCAGACCAGCGGCGGCACGCTTGGCTCCATGGCGGAGATGATAGGTCTGACCAACGTGTACAAAAACGACCAGACCTTCATGGCGCCGGTAGATTACGAGACCGCGCTGGAGCTTGATCCCGACGTGGTGCTGTGCGTCGGCATGAGCCCGACCGGCGAGGGACACAAGACGCTGATGGAGGAGGACTTTGCCAATAATCCCGAATACTGGAACAGCATTCCCGCCATCGAGCGCGGCGACGTGATATATCTGCCGGTGCGGTTTGTTTCCTCCGCCGGCATCAATGTGATAGACAATATCGGTGAGCTGACGGACATCATAACGGCTCATTTTGCGGAGTGATAGTATGAAAGCATCAAGGAAGCACAAGGTAAGCGCCCTGCGTATCGGTACGATATGGCTGCTTTTGGCGATTTTATTGGTCGTGCTCTCCCTGGTGGCGATAAACGTGGGCAGCGCCGGATATTCCGTCCGCGAGATAGTGGACGCGGTGTTCTCGGCGGAGAAAAGCACCGTCAAGGTCGTGGTGATGAATCTCCGCCTGCCCCGGCTTATCCTCGCGCTGCTCATCGGCGCCTCGCTTTCCTCGTCGGGCGCCATTTTGCAGTCGGTGATGCGCAACCCGCTGGCGGACCCCGGCACCATCGGCGTGTCCGCCGGCGCGGGCACCGCCGCCACCACGATACTGCTGCTCTTTCCCCATATGACAAACGCGGTGCCGCTGTTCGCCTTTGCGGGCGCGGCACTGGCGTGCTTTCTCATCTACACCATGGCGTGGAAGGGCGGCGTCGACCCCACCCGCATCATACTTTCCGGCGTTGCCATAAACAGCGTGCTGGGCGCTTACAACGCCCTTTTGCAGATGCTGCACTCCGACAGTCTGGAGGGTGTGCTCGCCTTTATGAACGGCAGCCTTTCCGGACGGAGCTGGTCGCACGTGCGCGTGCTGGTGATATACGCCGGCGCGGGACTGCTGCTGTCCTTCCTATGCATCAAGAGCGCCAACACCCTGCAGCTCGGCGACGAGATGGCAAAGTCCCTCGGCGTCAATGTCAGCGTCACGCGCGTGCTGCTGTCCGCAGTCTCCGCCTTTCTGGCGGCGGCGACGGTATCGGTTGCGGGCATGATAGGCTTCGTCGGGCTGGTAGTGCCGCATATATCAAGGATATTGGTCGGCTCGGATTACAAACAGATGCTCCCCACCTCCATGCTGCTCGGCTCGGTCGTGCTGCTGGCGGCGGACACTCTGGGACGCACCATAGTACCAGGCATGGAAATCCCCGTCGGCATCGTGATGAGCGTCACCGGCGGTCCGTTTTTCCTGTATCTGCTGAGAAAGAGAGGTAAAATGCGTGGAAATTAGAGGCGAACAGCTTAAAATAGGCTACGGCGACTTTACCGTTATCAACAACATGGATATCACCGTGCAGGCGGGCAGGATAACCTCAATCATCGGTCCCAACGGCTCCGGAAAATCCACCGTGCTCAAGGCGCTGACCCGCCTGCTGGCATATAAAAGCGGCGCGGTATACGTGGACGGGCGCGACCTCAGGGACTTTTCCTCCAAGGAGCTGGCGCGCAATATCGGCGTTCTGCCGCAGATACATTCCGCGCCGCCCGATTTTCAGGTCAGGGAGCTGGTCGGCTACGGACGCATGCCCTATCAGAAATGGTACGAGCGCAACGACGCCGAGGACGACAGGATAATCGACTGGGCGATGCGCTCCACCGGCGTGTGGGAGCTGCGCGAAAAATCCATTCACGAATGCTCCGGCGGCGAAAGCCAGCGCGTCTGGATAGCCACGGTGCTGACACAGCAGCCGGAGATACTCTTCCTCGACGAGCCGACGACCTACCTCGATATCGCCCACCAGCTTGAGATGATGCAGCTCATCCGCCGCCTCAACCGCGAAAACGGCATCGGCGTGGTGATGGTGCTGCACGACCTGTCACAGGCGCTGGAGGTCAGCGACTGGATAGTGGTGATAAAGGACGGCGAAAAATATGCCGAAGGTGCGCCGGAGGACGTCATAACACCCAAGATGATGAAGGAGGTCTATGACGTGGATTGCAGCATAATCCGCGTGCCGGGAAGAGGCAAGCCCCTTATCGCCTATCACGAAATTTGAAAGGAGAAGCAAAAATGGACGGAAACGAACTCTTGTCCCGCCTCAAACGACTGAGCGAGATCGATGATCCGCGCAAGGATATCCATTCCCTCACCTACGCGCAGTTTCCCGGCACGCACTGCCCGCTGATGGGCGCAGCAATGGCTGTGCGCGGGATAGACGGCGCGGTGATGATGATAATCGGCACCGACGAATGTTCGTATTACACCAAGCACATGACCATATATTCCGACGACTGGGGCGGTCTGGACGGACGCTGTCTGTCCGTGACCATCGACCAGCACGACATCACCTTCGGCTGCGTGAAGAAGGTCGAGGCGGCATTTGCCGAGCTGATGGCGGAGCGCCGTCCGGAGGCGGTTTTCCTCGTCACCACCTGCGTGCCGGAGATAATCGGCGACGATTTTGACGCGGCGGCAGACGCGCTGAGCGAGCAGTACGGCGTGCCCGTCATGGCGGTGCACACCGAGCATTTTAAATGCGAAAATCACATGCCGGGCGTGGAGCGCACGATAACCGCCTGCTTCGGGCTGATGCAGCCCTGCGAGCAGGACGGCAGCGTAAACGTGCTCGGACAGCGCATGGGCAGGTTTGAGGACACGGAGCTGTCCCGCGTGCTTGAAAGCGCGGGCGTGCGCATCGGCGCAAGACTGCCCAGCGGATGCACGCTGGCGGAGATACGCCGCGCAAGCGCCGCCAAGGTGAATATCGTCGTCAATGATATCGGTCTGCCGCTGGCAAAGAAGATGAAGCAGCGATTTGGCACGCCGTATGTGTTTTTCGACAAGTTCGTAGAGCCGCGGCACATCGCAGAGGCGTATGAAAATCTTTTCGCCTTTTTGGAGCGTCCCCTGCCGATGGAGCTTGCCGACCTGCGAGCCGAGGCGGAAAAAGCGGCGGAGAGCGGCAAAGCCGCCCTGCGCGGCGTGAGCTTTATCTACGGCAACACGCCGTTCCGCGCCTTTGAAGCATGTGCTTTTATGGCGTCGCTCGGCATGGAGCCGCAGCTTGTGCAATGTCACGGCATCGGCGAGGCTGACGCCGAGGACGTGCGGCAGATATTGACGCACGCCGACCCGTATATCACGCAGTCCGCCAACATATCCCCCATGCAGTATATCTATGACGTGCTGCGCCCGCAGCTCTATCTTGGTCACGAATACCCGATGCGGCTGCGCAAAAAAGGCATCGCCCAGGTGCACACGGACATGGGCGGCGGCATGCTGGGCTATGAGGTCACCGGTTATTTTGTAAAGCAGCTCGCCGCTGCCGCCGAGGAAGGCAAAAATATCCGCAAAGGAGGCGCGATGCAATGAGTCTGACCCGTTTTCTCCCCGTGCCCAGCGACCGCATGGGCATACTTTGGAGCCTGCTGAACATAGAAGACAGCGTCATCGTGGAATACGGTCCCGCCGGGACCACGCATTTCAGCATGAGCCTGTTCGGAGAGCTGGGCATCGAACAGGAAAACCGCCTGTTCACCACCCATCTGCGCGAGGACGATGTGGTCATGGGCGACACCTCGCGGCTGGAAAAGGCGCTTGTCGAGGTGGACAATAACTTTCACCCGTCCGTGATATTCGTCTCCGCCTCCTCCTGCTCCGCCGTCATCGGCACCGACCTGCGCGGCGTCTGCACTATGATAAAACCGAAGGTGAACGCCCGGCTCGTTGCCTTTGAGCAGGGCGGCTTCCGCGGCGATTATTCCGCCGGTATCCGCGAGACTTACCGCCTGCTGGCGGAGCAGATAGCGGAGAGCGGCGTGCCCAAGCGCGCCGGTACATACAATATCATCGGCGCCTCCGTGGGCAGCTACCGCTGCAAGGCGGATATGCTGGAAACAGAACGGCTGATGCGCGAGGCTTTCGGCATGGAGCCGCATGCGCGGCTGTGTTTGGAAACCGACTTGGAACGCATACGCACCATGGGCGGCGCGGAGATAAATCTCGTCATGCGCGGCGAGGCGCTGGACGCCGCCCGCATGCTGGAAAGCAAATGCGGCATGCCCTATGTCTGCGGCGCGCCCTACGGCTATGCCGGTACGCTGGCTTGGCTGGAGAGCGTCGGCAAGGCGCTCGGCAGAGAGCCTGCGCCCGCCCTCGTCGGTGAGCTGAAAAAGCGTGCCGCCGAGGCGATGCAGTACAAGATGTACGGCAGGATGCTGCGGCGCGACAGACCGCAGGCGCTGCTGTACGGCGACTGCGAGACCGTGCGCGGGCTGAGCGAGTTTTTGGAGAGCATCGGCATTACGCCCGCCCGCCGCATCAGCATACACAACCTCAGCACGCTGGAGACGCCTCCGGAGGGGATAGAATATCTCCCGACGGAGCGCGACCGCATGGAGCTGCTGCGCGGCACGCAGCGCACGCTGATCCTTGCCGACGACACCTCCCGCCGACTGGCGGACGGCAGCAACACCTATATGCGCATATCCACGCCCGTCATCGACGGCGCGCAGGTGGCGACGCACATGCCCGTGATGGGACCGCGCGGCGCGGATATGCTGATGGAGTATGTGGAAGCTTATTTCAACACGCTGAAGTGAGGACATGACATGAAGGTACAGGTAATATATCACAGTCTCTCCGGCTGTACGGAAAAGCTCGCCCGCGGCATTTTTGAGCGGCTGGACTGCGAGGACAAGAGTCTGCACGACCTTTCGCAGGGCGAGCCGGAGCTTGACGGCGACGTGCTGCTGCTCGGCTATTGGGTAGACCGTGCCGGTCCCTGCCAGCCGATGCGCGAGCTGATGGAGCGTGTCGAGGGCAATCACGTCGGCATTTTCTGCACGCTGGCGTTCTGGTGTGACGCTGCCCACGGAGCCGCCTCGCTGCACAACGGCGCGGAATGCGTAAAGGCGCGCAACACCGTCATCGGCGGCATCGTCTGCAACGGGCATATGAGCCAAAAGATGCTGGAGTCCTTCCGCTCCATGAAGGCGGGACCGCACAGCGCCAATCCCGCCAGCGAAGCGCGCTGGGAGCTTTTGAAGGACCACCCCAGCGATTGCGAGATAAGCCTCGCGGCGGAGCGGTTTAACGAGCGGCTCACCCTGCTGCGCACGCTGAACGCGCAAGGCGTCGCTTTTCCCTCTATTGAGATATAAATGCGGATAAAAGTAAAAGAGGATGCAGCGTGAAATGCGCTGCATCCTCTCGATATGTCTATGGAGAACGAAAAAGATAGATTTTCGTTTTTGATAAAAATATCCGAATATAAAAATTATTATAGTTTAATCTCTATTTGCATTTAGTTATATAATCTTCGAAAGTTCCACATAAATCATTTACTTTTTCTCGAATCTTGTTATCTTTTTTCTTATTTTGCCCCCCCTCAAGTTTAATTCGTGTCCAGACACGGGAAAGCACATATTGTGTTGACAAAACCATTTGCTCAACATTTGCCTCCATTGAATCTGTATTGTAGTCTAAGGAAGCATCTTCGCAACACGCTTTTAAGCTTTTAAGCATTGGAGAATAATCATTTATGCCACTTTTGTTACGAGTCATCAACTCAACTTTCAATGCTTTTTTCCGTAGATCAGATTCCGACTCTTTATCAATGTAGGCACACAAAAATTGCGATACTAAATCTCTTACCTGACCTATCCATTCTATTCTGTTCAATGTAATAGAATTGACTATGCTATCTTTATTGTGTTTGATTACACTATGAATCAATGTTCCTGCAGAAATAAGGGTCGCAATAATGCTAGAGAAAATAACAGTCATCCAATTTTCCATAGTAAGTGTACAACCTCCAAATAATCAATATTCTAAAGCCCACTTAAAAGTGGGCTTTAGAATAAAATATGGCAGGGGCAGAAGGACTTGAACCCTCGGCACGCGGTTTTGGAGACCGCTGCTCTACCAACTGAGCTATACCCCTATAAGCACTTTGTTATTATACCTATTTTTTGTCCTTTTGTAAAGGGGGTAAATGCAAAAAAACGCAAAACCCGCAAAAATATTGCGACGCCAGCGGCAGAAGGACGCGCCCCAGCCGCAGGCATTATCTGCGGACGGGGCAGCGCATTGCAACCTCCTTAATTTTTCGGAGATGCGCTGTAAATATTTGACTTGCAATACGGTGCGGAAATATATGAAACATTTTCGCCGCGCAGAAATGCCCATCAAAAAGGACGGCAGGAAAAATCCTGCCGTCCTCCGTCATACCGGTAAGCATTACCGTGCCGCCGAGGCGAGAGATATGCCGATGCGGTTCTCTCACCGCATTTGCCTATCAATATCTGCCGTCGTCTTTGGGATCATACGGATGCTCGATGATACCCGGGTTATCGTCAAATTCTCCGCCGCCGGCGACCTTATCAAGCTCGCTGTCATCCAGCTCCTTTATGGCGGACATAAGCGCGTCACTTGCCTGCTCTACTGCTTTTTTTGCCTTTTGCAGCGCCTCGATGCTCTTCTTGTTCTTCTTGTTCATGATAACTGCTCCTTTCAAATTTTACGATTTAAACTGCCGTTTATATCTTTGCGAAACATGTGTCTTGCCTTCCTCCCGCCCCGCAGGGCGGGAGGCTTTCTTTCTCATTACTGCTCGATAGCCTTGTAACGCATGAGCATTGTTGCGACCTGTGCTCGGGTGGCGCTTCCCTTCGGGGAAAGCTTGCTGCTGCCCGTACCCTGAATGACGCCTTGCATCGTCATCCAGCACATAGGCTCATAAGCCCAATCGGAGACGTCTGCCGCATCGTCAAAGTTCAGCGGGAATGCCCACATGCCGGTAAAGCCCTGTCCCTTGATCTTGGCATAGCGGTAAAGGATCGCAGCAAGCTGCTCTCTTGTGAGGACGTCATTCGGACCGAACTTTCCGTTGCCGTAGCCGGTCACTATCCCGTTTGCCGCTGCCCAGCGGATCGCTTCGGTATACCAATTTCCGCTTTCAACATCGGTGAAGCCCATATCGTAATCCGCAGTGGGTTCGCCCTCAATGCGATGAAGCATGGTGACGATCATGGCGCGGCTCGTCGTGTCGCTCGGAGCAAACTTCCCGTCTCCGTAGCCGTTCATAATTCCATTTTCCAGCGCCCAATGCACGCCGTCGTGATACCACGAGGTCTTGTCCAAATCGTTAAACCTGCTCATCGGACAGGTATCGCTCCTGTCACAGTCCCGATATCCGGGCGCAGCTATGGGCTTGGGACTAGGATTGGGATCGGGCGCAGGCTCCGGGTCGGAATAAACAGGTGTGCTGCTGCCTGTCACCGAGACGGCGCAGGTCGCAGTGTAAGTGTTTCCGGCTGCATCTGTCAGCGTAACGGTAATGGTCGCCGTACCCGCGCCGACCGCTTTCACGTTGCCGCTTTCATCAACAGTGACGACGCCGGTGTTGCTGCTGGTAAAGATAACTGTGCCTTCGTGAGAGGCTCTGTAAGAGATCTTAGCGGTGTCGCCCTTATTCAAGCTCATGGCAGTGGGCGCAATCTCGATATCAGGCGTCTCCCGCTCGCCGGTAACGGTGACGGTGGAGGACACCGTGGCGCCTGTCCCTGTATGAGTGGCATGGAGGGTAGTCTCGCCGCCATTGACGCCAACGACCTTGCCGTTCACGACCTTTGCAATGGTCAGATCGTCCACCGCATAGCTCACTTCGGCGCCGCCGCGAAGCTTATCGCCCAGATTCATCGCAAACGTGATGTCCGCACTGTCATCAACTCCGACGGTCACATCCTGCAAGACCATATTCATCGGGATCACCAGGTCGAAATCAGCGTAGACCAGATTGCTGAGAAATCTGGTGCTCATAAACTGCTCAGAGCCGACGGTCTGCGAGACGACCTCCTTCTGTACCGCTGCGCGAGCGGTCACAAAGCCGTATTCGCTCATCATTTCAGGAGTGATATTGACAGGAATGTCAAACGCCTCTGTCTCACCGATGCCAAGGCTCATCGCCTTGCTGTAGAGGCTGCCCTGCTCATCGGGGTAAGCATTTGCCAGATTTGCCGGACCCCAAAGCTGGATATTCAGCGTATCGTCTGCGCCGGAGGCAGCATTGCCGTTGTTGCTTACAGTAAACTTTGCACGGAAGCCGTCCTCAGCCTGATAGGTCTCGACAGCCGAAATTTCATAGGATGCCTTTGTCTCCAGAGGAGCGGAGATGTATGTATCGGTATCTCTGTAATAGGTTTTGGTTTCGGCGTCACGCATCTCCTGCGCAACTGCCTTAAAGGTCAGACCGTCCACATCAGCAGGCAGGGTGTAGTCAAAGCTGTAAGTCATGCCCATGTTTGGCGCCAGGGAAGCCGTAACCTCTTCGCTGCCGACCTGTGTCTCATTGCCGCTCTTGTCCACCGCGCAGAGACTCAGCTTGTATCCCTCGGCGACGTTCATACCGTTGTTTTCTACGTACACTTCCACTCTGACTCTTCTGCCGCCTATTGGCAGGGTGACAGGGGTGAGGATCTCTGCCTCAGACTCGTTCCCTTCCTCGTCGGTGTAAACGACATTTTCCACATAGTACAGACCGATGTGCTCGGCTTTCACGCTGCCGCATGGCTCCATCGTGTCTGCAACCAGCGCCATCTCGCTCATCTGGATCGGCACATAGTCCGCAACGGCGTCGGTCTTATACTCCTTTCCATCTTCCGGGATGACCAGCGTCTGCCTGAACCGATTGTGTACCACTATCAGGTTCTCGCCAGACATAGCCACGGCCAGCTCATCGTTGTTGTACCCCTCTCCGGTGAGCTGATAGGGCTTCGACCAGCCGGAGGTGGCGACAGAGGGATTGCCCTCCTCATCGGTGATGGCGTATTCCACAAGCCCGGTGCCGAAAATCTCCTGGGCGGCGTTGCCGTTCTCGTCGGTCACGCTATCGGTCCAGAGGATATAGAGGTTGCCGCGATCATCCTCCACTGCCTTGAAGTCGGCGGATTGCAGGCTTGCATGGCTGTCGTCGGCGTAGAAATAGACCGGGATCGGGTCGGTATAGCTGCACTCGGTCTCTCCCTCTGTTTTTAGCGTGCCGTTGGCGTTGATGCCGTCCCGGAGAAGCGCGGTCACGTCGATGTAGACCACCTGCCTGCCGTCTCGGTACCAGAACAGCTTGGTGTGGGTGTTCGCCTCGCCTGTGCTGTAGCCGTCCTCGGAGTTGACCCTGGAGCGGAAGAACTGGGGCATGGCGTCGGATACGTCGTCGTCCGTCAGGGCGATTCTGAACTTGGTCTCGTGCGTGCGGAAATCATAGACCTGGAGATAGAGCTCCTTGTCCGCGTCGGTATCGTTCTTGCCGTCGGTATCCACGGTGTAGGCATAGACCGCGAGCCCGTTATACCCGATGGCGGTGAAATCGGGAATCGTGTAGCGCTCAGTAGTGCCGTCCGGCTTGGTATAGGATGCGCCGGCAAGGAAACGCTGCCCCTCGAAGCGGTCGATCAATGTCTGCTCACTGACAGTATTGCCTCCAAGCTCGCTGTAATAGAAGTTGTTAAACAGCCAGCCTGACGGAACCGTTCTGCCGTCCGTATCTGTATCCGCTTCTGCGTTGAACGGCATATAGCAGACCACACAGTCGTTGGTGTAGGGGTTGATGTAATCGGTGATCTGCCCGTCGCCGAGCGAGGAACGACCGCTCTTGATGTAGTAAATCATGGCGTCGCCGCTCTCCATATCGCATACCACGGTAGGATTGGAGTCGTAGTAGCTGGCAACGGTGCCATTGGCGCGGGTATAGTGGTCGTTGGTGATGCGGATGACCTCGGTATCCGCTGCGGTCACGCCGCCCACATTCTTTGTCACTATCTGCTTATTGCCATCCAGCTCTATAAAGGCGGCATAGACCTCCATGCTGTTGAGGTAGGCCATCACGCCGTCGTCATTGGAGAGATCGGCATCGGTCTTTGTGGGCGAGACCCACGCCACCAGCAGCTTGCCGTCCTTGGTTTCGGCAATGGAGGGCTGGAAGTCGGCGGTATTGTCGCCGGAGACGGTGACCAATTCGCTCCACTGTCCGCCTGCGTAGGTCGCCATTTTCAGCGTGGTACGCTGGGCCGCGCCCTTGGCATTGTCGCTGTCGATAAAGGCCAGCGCCAGCGATTCGCCGTCCGAGAGGGTGATGAGCTGGGCATCCGGGCGCTCGTAGGCGTCGGCGACAAGGATCTTCTCCTTCAGCTTGTTGGGACGGAATGCGCCCTGTACCATCATCTGGTCGCCCAGCCACATGGAATCTTTGCCGCTTCCCTTCCGGAGGGAGAAGGTGCTTGCCGTCTGGAGCGAGTTCGGCGTGCTGGTCCACTTTTCGGGGTTGGAGTAATACTCAAAGGAGCCGAAGGGCCAGCCGGCGAAGGAGTACATCAGCGGGATGGAGAACAGGAACAGGTCGATGATAAGTCCCGCCTGCAGTCCGATATAGGCGCCCCATGATCCGTTGGGGTCATCCGGCTCCCAGCTTGCGATCAAGTTCACCTTGCCGGAGGCACGGACGCCCAATGTTCCGCAGAGACCGACGCCAAGGCTGATCTGCACATAGCCGTAACCCCGGATGCCTCCGGTGAGCTCGGATATGCCGTCATTGATATTGGCGGAGCCGTTCAGCGCGTCCGCGTAAGTGATTTCCACATCCTTATTGAAGGTCGCGCCCAGATAGCCCATCACCGTGCCCTGTATCTCTATACCCAGATAGGCGGGCAGAAAGACCACGGGCAGGACGATGTACCACGCCGTAGTAAAGCCCAGCGTTACTGAAACATAGCCGCCCATTCCGTTGAACACATAGGAAGTGTTGGAGGTTCCGCTTTGATTTACAGTGAGGTTGATAAAGTCAAAATACATGCCCACGGAGATATCAAATCTCCAACTGTGGCTGCCCAGTCCGGCGTCTCCGACACTCTCATTGGTGCCGTTTGCCTTGTTCGAAGCCGCTGTTTCCTTGGCGGCATCGCGCACCATGCCAATGGTCTCACTCGCCTGGCTCAGACCTTCGCTAAAGGACTGGAACGGGCTCTTGATGGAGAACAGACTCTTCCAATATTCCCCGCCCGCGCCGGAAAATGCGGAGACGTGCGTACCCTTCACGGTATCCATGATCTGCACCGGGGATACGCCGATATAGATTCGGTAGCCATGCTGGATTTTCATAATGCCCACGCTGACGAAGGGGAACGCGAGATCCATGCCGGTGCTGCCGATCAGCGGCAGGTTGCCGTATTCGATCTCGATGGGCGTCCGAATGCCCATCTCCGGCGGCCGCTCATAGGCCGTCGGCTGGTAGAAATACATTCCGGTGAAAATATCGGAATACCGGTATTCGCCGGAAATCTCCCCGCCGTCCGCCAGCTCCTCCGCCTGCAAGAGCCGGTCTGTGACGAGGCGCAGATAGAGCTTATCCCCCGGTTCGGGCAGAATCCCGGTCACCGGCTCCTCCACCCAGACCGGTTCACCGTTTTCGTCAAAAACGGGTTTGCCGTTTTCGTCCGTTTTCATCACGCCCTCGGAGGGCTCGACGAAATCCACATGGGAGGTCGCGGTCATGTAGCCGCTTCTCAGCCTGAAGCTGTCCACGGCGTCATAAACGTCCTTGAACACGTCGTTGGAGTCATAGACCACGAGCTGCACCGAGACAGGGTATTCCGTTTTGCTCCCCTGAATGACGGCGCCTTTCTCGCCGGTCATGGTATAGCTGTACTCGGCGGGCTTGATCCTGATGGTCATGTCCGCGCTCTTGCCCGGAACGACCGGGATATAGGTGTTATCCTGTACCTGATAGGCGCTGTCGCTCATCTTCCCCGTGATCTGGATGTCGCCGAAAATGGCGGAATTCACAGGACTGACGCCGCTGGGGAAGTTGGAAGAGATGTTGATGATGCTTTTGGTGTATCTGCCGTTGGGGGTGTAGGCGTCTGCGGTTTCCTTATCCGAGAAGAAAGCCATGTAGTCGACCTGGACGACGCCGTTGCCGGAATAAAGCGAGGGGTTAAACGTAATCGAGTCGAACGTCTCCTTCCAGACGCTTTCGGTATAGCGGCCGCCTCCTGATTGCAAGTTCGCCAGATTCGCCTGCGGTATATTGAAAACATAGTCGTGCCATTGCCCGTCTGCGGTCAGATCATACGGGGCTAATGAAAACATTCCCCCCAAAACGGTTTGCACTGCGTTCCAGTCGTCGTTGGCTCCGTTAAAGCCGATCTTTCCGGTGCCGCTGACGACCTTCGCCCTCAGCTTAATCCATTGTATCTCGTCATTGCTCACCCTTGAGGTATTGGAGATATTGGCGCTGCCGCTAAACGTGTAATAGTCATTGCCATCCTGATCCTTTTCCCCATAGTATCCGCCGGAATTGACTATTCTGGAGTGCATGGCGTTGTCGCTGTTAAAGTCCCACAGCATATTGGGCAACACGGCCGTATCAGTACCCTCTACCACAGGCAACTGCAGCTCCTTTACCAGATCCGTGCCGTTGAGGGACACCATATAGCGCAGGTAGCGGTCTTCCCTGCCGGAGACAGGAACGGGGCCGGCGGTAACATAGCCGTTCCGATTGGCAATGCCTCCGGCGGAGCCCGCGGAGAGCGCCGCGCCGACGGTGGGGACGTTGGAAGCGTTTCCGGAGTAGCCGGTACGCAGATTATAGTTTTTATAGTACAGCGTGCCCTCCAGCGTCACGCTTCCGCTGACCGGCGCGACGGAGAGCGTAATGACGTTTCGCTCCGGCGTGTCCGTGGCGGTGAAGTACAGCGTGTTGCCCACATAGGTGCGCATGGTGGTGCTGTCGTACCACTCGGCCACGTAGTAATCTTCGCGGGGCGTTGCGGTAATCGCGTAGAGCTTGCCGTTTACCGTGTTCGCCTCATCGGCGAAGGTGAAATAGGTGTATTCGCCGACGAGCGTGCCCTCCTGCGCCAGCACGCCGGCGTGCTTTACGATATTTCCGTTCCTGTCCCGCTCGATGGCGGTGTGAAACTTGGAAAGCTCGCTCGTCTTGACACGCACCTGGATGCGGTTCTCGGAAACCTGCAGATTCGGCTCAACGATGATCTCCTTCGTGCGCAGGCGTCCGTCGCCGTCGAAGCCCGCAAAGTTCACGGGTTTACCGTCGGCGAAGTTCATGGCCCCGATGGCCTGCTCGTTTGTCTGCGGATTGATCGCCCAATATTTGACGCCCACGGGGGTGTAGATCACACCGTCGGTCGCGTGAAGACTGATGTTTGTCACCGCCAAGGTGTCGCCGAGGTGGAACTCCTGCCCGTCGGGGGCCTTGATCTTCCGGGTCTCACGGGCTGCCAGCGTGTAGTCCGAGCCGCTGATGGTCATGGTGACGGGGAAATCATAGGGGTTGCGCAGGGTAACGCTGGAGTTGATGTAGCTGAACTCCGGCTTCACGTTGAACAGAACGTAGGTGGGATAGCCGTCCACGTTTGACCTGTTCTCCTTTGCGTAGGGATTTTCCCGGAGCAGGTTATACCAGTTCTGGGTGAAGCCGTGCTTATAATCCGGGCAGATCGAGGAGATCAGCTTCTGCATATTGTCCGTATTCAGGGTATATTTGATGGAGGTGTTGCTGGGATCGCCGTTGGCGGCAAGGGTGTAGAGGGCCTTGTTTTCATTCGCGCCGTTCATCAGCCTGACGGCGGAGAGATACCCATACTGGCTCACGTCCGGGCCCGCGTTGGTGCTGACGGTGAAGCTGTCATTCTGGAACAGGACCGCCTTGGAACCGGCCTCCACGATCGTCGCGTTGGTGGTGGTGGCGTTCGTCACCTCGCTGCGGGTGCCGTCCGCCTTCAGATATATCAGCGGATCTGCTGCCTTGATGTTCACCTGGAAGGGGCGCAGGATTGGTTTAATGCCCCAGAGCCAGAGCTGGCTGCAGTCGTCGTCCACGCCGAGGTTCAGAAAGTCGATGGCCTGCGGGTGGTCGGCAGCCCACATGGGTCCGAACAGGTAGCAATAACGGGAATTGGACTCGTTCGGGCTGGTCGCGTAATTCGTGGGATAGATATACCTGGTCTCCCGGCCAAAGTCCCTCTTGCTGTTATATGGGTACCATTCATTATATGCGTAAAAGCCGTAGCGGTATCCGAGACTCTCCTGATAAATATAGTCATGCGTACCGGCTTCGGTCAGACCGGGGCGTTTTCCGGCAAGGGATACCTTCATCGTTGCCGCCTTGTCGGAACCGCAGCCATAGCTGCGCCACCAGTCCACCTCGGCGCCGGCCAGAAAATAGCTCTGCCAGTAGTTGTCGGTCAGCTCATAGGCGACTCTTACGGTGCCGCCGTCGCCGCCCTTCCACTTGGTTTGCCAGAAGCCGCTGCCGTTGTAGGCGTTGATTCCCTTGTAGCCGGACCCGCTTGTCCCCGTCGTCAGGGGATTTCGGATGTTAATGGCGTTGAGCGTCCTGTAAGTTGAGAGGTTGTTCTCGTCCACCGGGGTGGAGCTCGCCGCCATAAGGGGCCTTTTGCCGACAGACGCGCTCATCAGTCTGGCATCCTCGGCGGCGTACAGGCCGGCCTTGTCGGTGTATGTACCGTCTATGAAAACGTTGGCGGAAGCGATCTCTCCCACCTCGCATCCCGCGATGGGCTCCAGCGCCAGCCCGAAGTCGCCCTCACCGGTGAGGTACTCGGTGCGAACAGGAATGTCAAGGGTCAGATGGTTCACGCCGAAGGGGAACACCAGCTCGGCGTCCACCTCGGAGTAGTCGCGCCCTGCCTGCGCCGAGCCTTCGCCGGTGGTCTTGACTGTGGCACTGACCACAGTATTCATCGCGCCGCTGCGCTCCACCGTGACGGTGACGCTCTCGCTGTCCGCATAATAAACCGCGTCGGAAAAGCTGACCATTGCCGGCTCCTGATCTTCGTCGTCGATGATCGTCACGGCGCAGGTGGAGGCGGCGGAGTTGGTGGTGGCGCCGCTTGGCGCACCGAGGATGATGTAGAACATCCGGTCGCCGTCGCCCCTGCGGTTGTCCCTGGGCACGATCTCCAGATATTTCTCGCTCTCGCCGGGGGCAAAGGTCAGCTCGACGGAAGCGCCCACGACGACATTGGTCATCACGTTGGCGATTGCCTGCAGATCCTGGAACATATCGCCTTCGGTAGTGAGCCGCTGGGCTGTGGCTTCCTCGCCGGCAAAGAGGTTCGCCGCCGCCTGCACGGGATCTACGTCCTCATATTCGTCCTCCGCGCCGCCGATGGTGATGACCTCGCCGCCGTCTATCGCAGGGATGGCTCCCTCATCCCACGCGGCGGTCTCGTCCCCGGCAGAAACAGCCTCAATGTCGGCGTCGATGGTATGGACGCCGCCCTCGTCACTCTCAATGACCTCCGCGTCGGCAGCGGGCGTCTCGTCATCGAGACTGCCGTACATTTCCTCTACAGGCTCGGCGTAGGGGTTCTCGCCGTCATACTTATCCGAAAGACCGCTGGCATCCTCCAAAAACTCAAGTGCAGTCTCCACGCCTTCCCGATACGCGGTCTGCGCATCGGGATCATTTTCCATCATATCGGCGAATTCATCGGAATCGCTGATGGGCGTCTGTTCAAAGCTGGAGTCCTCAATCAGCTCCATCAGGGAGAAATTGCCCTCCGGGTTCTCGACCTTCGTCCGCTCACCACGGACGCGAACGACGTAGTCCTCGCCGTATTTCGCGGTCATGTCCGCAATTTTTACAAGGGCGGCGGACTCTGAATTTGCCGGTCCTCCGCGTCCTACCTTTAAAAGGTAGACAAGGCGGCTGTTTTCTTCGACGTTGGCCGCAGCGGTCGCAAGGTAGAAAACGTCATAATCAAGTATATCTTTCCCGATTTCCCCCTGAGGAAGATATACCTCGCCCTGCTCGGCTGCAAATACCTGCGTCGGTACCGCGTTGATTAAAAACGCAGCTGCCAGCACAATACTCAGCAATCTTTTCAGCGTCAGTTTCATTTTACTGCCTCCTTATAATATCTTTATTCTAAACACCTATATCCGGCGTAATTTCCCGGTTGACGTGCTGCAAATCTATTCGCTGGCGCTCTACCAGCTCTGCAAAGAAGCCCCCCTTTGCGATGAGTGCAGCGTAATCGCCCTGCTCAATGATTTTGCCGTCATCCATGACCAGAATGCGATCGCAGTCCTTAACGGTGCTGAGCCGATGGGCGATGACTACGCGGGTGCAGTCCAGCTCCGCCAGCGCGCCGGCGACCTGCTTCTGCGTCTTGTTGTCCAGCGCGCTGGTGGCTTCGTCAAAAAGCAGTATCTTTGGCTTCGGCGCGATGGCGCGGGCAATCATCAGCCGCTGCCGCTGTCCGCCGGATATGCCGCCCTGCCCCTCGCTGATGAAGGTCTGCATCCCCATGGGCATGGCGCGGATATCGTCCGCGATGTCTGCCTTTTCCGCCGCCTCCCACACTTCATCCAGCGTGAGGTGAGGCGCGGAAACGGTAATGTTGGAGTAGATGTCCCCGTGAAACAGGCTTCCGTCCTGGGTCACAACGCCCATTTTTCGCCGCAGCGAGACGAGATCGAGCGAGCGCAGATCCTTGCGGTCATAATAGATTGCGCCCTTTTCCGGAGTTTCAAAGCCGAGCAGCAGACGCAGAAGCGTACTCTTTCCGCATCCCGTTTTACCGACGACGGCGACATATTCGCCTGCCTTGATTTTCAAATCGAGTCCGTTTATCACATACGGCTGCGTATCATTATAACGGAAGAAAACATTGTTAAGCTCGATGCTGCCGGAAAGCTTCGTCACGATTTCTTTGCCCTCCGTCGTCTCCGGCTCCGTCTTGAGGATCGGTTCCGCCATTTCCAAAATAGGCTTGATCTGCGCCGCAGAAGCGGCAATGGCGGAAAAGGCTGTAAACGCGCCCGTGACCGCGCCATATGCCGCGGTAAAAGCCAGATACGCCGAGGGGCTGACGCCGCTTGTCACCGCGAGATAATAAAGGATTATCGTGCCGCTAAGGGACACCGCCAGCATGATTGCCGAGTTGATTTTGAGAAACAGCGGAGGATTATATTCGATTTCCGCGCCGGAGGCGTATACTTTTGCCCATTTCGCAAAAGCGCGTTTTTCCGCGCCGGAAAGCTTGATTTTCTGAATTCCGGAAATGATGGCATAGCTGACGCCGGCTTCCTCCGCGGCGCCATTCATGTATTCCCGCGCTTCCTTCATCTTCATAAAACCGGTAAGAACCGTTACTGCTACCATCATTATATTGACTGCGAGCGCGGGAAGCCCCAGCGCAGGAGCGTAGGAAAATATCTGATTTACGTACAGCAGAGATAGGAGCGCCGTGACGCCCGCGGAAAACACGCCTCCCAGCAGGAGCGTGCAGAGCTTGCCCATCGCACCGGAACGGCTTGCCAGCTCGCCGGCGTTATATTTTCGGAAAAACGACGTCGGCAGACTCATAAGCCGCGCCATAATCGCCGCCTCCATCGGAACTGCCGCCTTTGTCTGTATTCTCGCCATTGCCAGCTCGCGCGCTGCCGTGAGAAATTGCGAGGATACGAGAACGCACAGCATGAAGATCGCAGTGCTCCACAAGATCAGACCGCTTCCGCTCTCCAGCACAAAGCCCGACAGCATTTTAGTGATACGCGGAATAAGCACTCCTACTGCCGTGACCAAAAGCGCCATGCCGACCAGCACGGCAAAGTCCGCCCAGTTGAGGCAGCTTTTCATATATGACAGCAGCTCCGGTATCCCTATTTCCTTGAGCGGCAGCGGCTTGTAGAAGCAGATCGCCTCCGGTGAAAACCGCTCCGCCGTCGCTTTGTTTGCCGTGACCCTCTTGCCGTCTGCGTCATACCAGCAGTAGCCGCCGTATCGCTTCGGCAGCAGCACAACAGGCAGACCGTCTTCTTTATTAAACGCCATGATCGGACTGAAAGAGTCTTTATACCAGTTCTCGGAGAGCGTAATATAGCGATACATCAAGCCATACGGCTTCAGCGCATAGTCAAGCTGAGCTTCCGCCGCCTCGACGAAATCGGGAATGTCCACCGGCTTAAAGCCGTGATATTTCAAAATATCGTCAATCGCCGCATTGGTGACAACGCGCTTGTCGCGCAAATCTCCCGCGCCGTGCTTGTCGGCAATGACGGACGCTACCTCAAGTATTGCGTCCTCAAAAATTTCCTGATCCTGCGCCTTTCGCAGCCGGATCTGTTCATCGAACAAGCCCAAATATCTCTCCTCCTTTCTTTCAGTCGCTGGTTATCAGCTCTGTATATGTTCCGCCCTTTGCAAACAGTTCATCATGTGTCCCGCGCTCTACCGCCTTGCCGCGGTCAAGAACGATGATCTCATCGCAGTCTCTGATGGTTGAGAGCCGATGCGCGATGATGATGCAGGTTACGCCGCGCTCCTTGACCGCACGGGTAAGCTCGTATTCCGTCCTCGCATCCAGAGCGCTGGTCGCCTCGTCCATGATGACGATGTGAGGGTCCTGCGCCAGCACACGGGCAATCTCCAGCCGCTGACGCTGACCGCCGGAGAGGTCGCGGCCTCCCTCGATTATCCTGCCTTGATAGCCGCCGGGACGCGCCATGATATCGTCGTGAATTTGCGCATCCCGCGCCGCTAAGATGACCTCGAAGTCCTCGATGGAGTTATCCCACATTTTTATGTTGTTCATAATAGTATCGTCAAAGATAATGATGTCCTGGTCCACGACAGCCACGCTGCCGGTGAACACGGTGCGGTCTATCTCCGAAATCGGCTTGCCGTCAAACAATATCTCACCGCTCCACGGCTGATACAGCCCGGAAATCAGCTTTGATATGGTGCTTTTTCCGCAGCCGGAGGGACCGACAAGAGCAATCCTCCCGCCCGGCTTTATCTTCAGCGAAAAATCTTCGATCAGCGGCGGGCTGAGGCGTGAATAACCGAATGTGACATTTCTGAGTTCGACGTCGCCCGTCAGCTTGTCGTAGTCTTTATCCTCGCTGACCGGCACGTCGGAAAAATATTTGTCCTCCGGATATTCCATCACGTCCTCCACGCGCTCCATCTGCGTCCGCATCTCCTGCAGCGTCTGCCCCGCCGCGACCATCGTCATGGCAGGGCTTATGAAGGATGCAAGAAAGCTCTGAAATGCCGTGACCATACCGAGCGTAAACTCACCGCGCATGCAAAGCCATATTCCCAACACCAGCACCGCCGCGTTGGCAAGGGTCGTGATAAAAGCCGGAACCATGCCGAGATACTGATTAAGTCTTGTATATTTCGCTTTTTGCTCGTTGACCGACGCCTGATATCCCGCCCATCGCTGGAAAAAACCGTTCTCCGCACCGCTGGCTTTGATGGTTTCCACCATGCGGATCCCGGATACGGCAGCAGACGTCAGCTTGCCCGTATCTCTCGTCTGTACGCGGGTGATGTTGATGCGCTTTTCCGAAATGACGCGGCTCACAAAAATGTTGAGCAGAATGCTTATTAGCCCCACCAATGTCAGAAGCGGGCTGTAGCGCAGCATGACGACAAGGTAAAATACCATCATCACGAAGCTGAGCGCAAGGGGCGTCAGCGTATTCACCAGCGATTCGGCAATCGTCGCATTGGCGCTGTGGCGCGTCAGGATATCTCCCGCCATACGCTGGGAGAAAAACTCCACCGGCATTTTCAAAACCTTCCACATAAATGAGCTGCTGCCGACGATTGCCATTTTGCCGTTTATTTTGAGCGTGTATACCGCCCGAACCGCCGCAACAAAGATTTGCAAAAGGCTCACCGCCGTGACCAGAACGATAAAAGGCATCAGAAGCTCGCTGTTTTCGCCGGTCAGCAGCCTATCCATGAAAAAGCGGGAAAAGGCGGGATTGAGTATCGCAAACACATATCCGATCATACTGGTCAGCATGACGAAGATCATCGCCGCGCCTGCTCCGGATAGTCTCTTGCGCGCAAATACGATCGTGCTTGTCCTGTTTCCGTCCGGTTGAAAAGCTTCTGTTGGCGCAAATGTCATTACAATTCCGGTAAACGCCTTGTCGAACTCGTCCATAGAGACCCGCACACTGCCGCGCGCCGGGTCGTTGATGCAGGCGTATTTGCCGCGGAACCCGCAAAGCACCACAAAATGATTGAGATTCCAATGAATAACGCAGGGAAAACGGCTGATTTTTCTGACGGCTTCAACATCCATGCGGTAGCCCTTTGCCTCAAGCCCATAGCTCCGGGCGGCCTTCAGAACATTGCCCGCCTTGGAGCCGTCCCGCGATACGCCGCAGTCCACACGCACCCGCTCCAACGGCACCCACTTGCCGTAATGAGCCAGCACCATCGTCAGGCAGGCGGCGCCGCACTCCAGCGCCTCCATCTGCATGACCACAGGCGTTTTGACGACCCTGCTTTTTCCGGGCGGATGGAATTTTTTATCCCTCATACGCTTCACCGCCCGCCTCAGTTAAACAGCATATCTATGATCTGTGTGCTCTTATAGCCCACCTTCGCCTCATAGCTGCCGTCGGGCAAATTGACATCGGCGATGGCAATGGGATTTCCCTCCTCATCGCTGCCGACAGAGAGTACGGGCGCAACCAGATCTCCCACCTTTACATTCATCCCCACCTCCACGCGAGAAGCTTTTTCCGCCTCGTCGAAGCGAAGCGTCAGCACTCCTCCGCGCACCTCCGCCATGCCTGCCGCATAGCTCTCCACCGCCGTCACGCCGCTCCAAATAAACAGACTTGCCAACAGGAGCATCACCGCCGCAAGAACTATCCAAATCGCGGGCGAGGTGACATGCAGATAGTCGCGGAGTCTTTCCGGCGAGGAAACACGCTCCATACTTTCTTTTCTGAATAACGGCTGTTCCATTGTTTTCCCCTCTCGATCTTTTCGTATCCGCAGTCTCTTTATTGTCCCGTCCGCAAACCTTTCGGCGTCCCCGGCAATACCCCGACTGCTCTATATGCACATACTGCACGCTCCTTATACAGCGTTCAGCTGCAATTTCTTTTCCAGCTTCAACACGTTCTGGCCGTCCCGATATTCGTACTTCACATCGTCCATGGCTTTTTTGGCCATAAAGATGCCCAGCCCCCCCACCTCGCGGCTTTCCGCGGGCAGCGTCACGTCCGGCTCCGGCTTTGCCAGCGGGTCGAATGGTATGCCGCTGTCGATAAAGGTTACGGTCACGGCAGGCGGCTCCTCCGAAAGCTCCAGGCACACCGTGGCGCTGCCTTTTCCCGGAGCGTAGGCGTAGTTAGCGATGTTTACAAAAATCTCCTCTGCCGCCAAGACAATCTGCATCTGCGCTTTCATCGCGCAGCCCGCTTCTTCCAGATGCTTTTCAAGAAAGGCGCGCATCTCGGAAAGCTTGTCCGTCTCCGCCGAAAGCTCCAGCTCGTATTTCCTATTTCTCACCTGCGTCGCCTCCTTTGAACTCCAGACAGAGCATGGTCAGGTCGTCAAACTGCTCCGCGTCCCTGACAAAGGCGTCCACCGCTTCGCGCACACGGCGCAGCACCTCTTCCGGTGCGGCTTGCGGCTCGCTATTCAGCGCCGCAAGCATTCGTTCCTTGCCGAACATCTCGTTTGCGGCATTGACCGCCTCGGGTACGCCGTCAGTATAGATAAACAGCTTTGAACCGGGCGTCAGCGTCAATTCATATTCCTTGTAGCTCATGCCCTCCATGCCGCCGATGACAAGTCCGTGCTTGTCCTTTACAAGCTCGAACTGCCCTCCATGCTGCATGACCGCCGGATATTCATGCCCGGCGTTTGCCGCTGTGATTTTTCCCGTAACGGTGTCCAGAATGCCGAGCCAAACCGTAACGAACATTTCCTCCCGGTTGTTCGAGCAAATCTGATTGTTGACGGCTCGAAGCACTTCGGCAGGGCTGCGACCCGTCATAGCGTAGTTCTGCACGAGAATTTTGGAAATCATCATAAACAGCGCCGCCGGTATTCCTTTGCCGGAAACGTCGGCAATCACAATGCCGAGATGCGTCTCGTCAATCAGAAAGAAGTCATAGAAATCTCCGCCGACCTCCTTTGCCGGGTCCATGCTTGCGTAAATATCAAACTCCGGACGCTCCGGAAAGGCGGGAAATATGTTCGGCAGCATGTCCGCCTGAATGCGCGTCGCCAACGCCAGCTCCGTCCCTATACGCTCCTTTTCGGCGGTAATTTCGGTAATTTCTTTTATATAATCCTGCGTTTTTTGCGACAGGGAGGCAAAGGATTCCGCCAAAATCTCGATCTCATCGTCCGTGCGATAGATTTTTTCCATCTCAAACACGCTGTCGCTGCCGC
Organism: Clostridia bacterium; assembly: GCA_017453985.1. Taxonomy (GTDB): domain Bacteria; phylum Bacillota; class Clostridia; order Oscillospirales; family Butyricicoccaceae; genus RGIG3726. The sequence goes on along the minus strand of JAFTDT010000111.1, from coordinate 42,942 downwards.
TGAGGGCGTTGATGCGCCTTGTCATGTGCTCGATGGGCTTTACGATGCGCTGCGCGACAAACAGCGCCCCAAGCAGGGCAAGCAAAATCAGCAGCACGGTCATGACAATAAAGGTCTGCATTGAATGCTTGGCGCTTTCCTGATAACTCCGGGCAGAGGCTGCATTGATGTCGCCATAATTTTCCAGCATCGCAGCGGTAGGTCTATGAGTGGTCTCCTTATCCACGGCGGAGATCACCGCCCAGCCGACGGTCTCCAGCGGCGCGCCGGTCAGATAATACTCTTTTCCGTCCACGACGATGGCTTCAAGTCCCGTGCTGCCGCGGAGCGCCTCGCTGACAAACCTCGCCAGCTCTGCGTTTTCGCTTTGCCGGATGTCCGGAGCGTCGGCGGAAAGTTCTGCGCGTAACAGCCCGTCCGCATTTGGCGAGAACAGCACCTGCCCCTTTTCACTGACGACGCAGATGAAGCCGCCTTCCGTTGCGGTTCTCGCAACATAATCGTCAATCGAGGTGAGAAATATATCCGCGCCGACCACAGCGACCAGTTCACCGTCCCGATAAACAGGCGCGGCGCAAACCAGTCCCGGTATATCCGTAAAGGAGTCCAGCTCTACGCCGGTGAAAATAAGCTCTCCAGCCTCTACCGCCTGCTTATACCACGGACGCGAGCGCACGTTGAAGTCATATACTTCGCCGTTTTCATCAAAATATGCGCCTGCGCGGTCATCTGCAAAAAGAATATTGCCGTCTGTCGTCGCCACAAAGCAGGAGCTTAATTTATCAGAGTTTTTGAACATGGATACCATGATCTCGCTCATATTGGCGATAAGCGCCAGCGCCTCGGATCGATTCGGGTCAACGCCCGTCTCATGCTGCACCTGCGCCGAGGGGATGCCGTCGTTTGCCTTATCCGGCGGATAGAACGGATGCGGTGAAACGCTGTCCGCATGTTCAAAAAGCTCTGCCGCAAAGGTCTGCAGCGTAAGAACATCCGAGCGAACGTCACCGAAAAGGTCATCCGCTATATACGCCTGAAACGCCGTGGAGCGAGTCATGGCAGCCTCCAGCACCGCCTCCATTGTCTCCTCGGAGACCTCCGTGATTGCTTTCTGCTGCTCCGCGTCCGCCTCCTCGACAATGGCGGTCAGATTATTCTGCTGATATATGCTCACGGCGACAAACACACCCACGAGGGCAATAATAAAGATCAGCATAAGATTGAATATCTTCTGCTGCAGGCCGCCGAGCTTTATTCCCCGTATGGTCTTCATTCTATAGTCAGTATGTCGGAAAAGCCGGTGACCTCGAAGATTTCCATGACTGTCTCATTTACGTGGCTCACCTTCATTTCACCCTGCTTGTTCATAAGCTTCTGGGCTGAGAGCAGGACGCGCAGCCCTGCCGATGAGATATACTCCAGCGCCGTCATATCGATGACAAGAGCTGTCACGCCGTCCAGCGATTCCTTCAGCACCTTTTCCAGTTCGGGCGAGGTAGTTGTGTCCAGCCTCCCGCCTAATGTGACGGTCAGCTCGGCTTTATTTACTTTCTTTTCAATGCTAAGCATGGATAGTCCTCCTTGATTTTTACTGTCCCCTTTTCAGCGTACCGAGCAAAGCCCCGTAATTGCCGCCTCTGTCGTCGGAGGCGCCGCTGCGGGCAAAGGCGAGCAGGGTCATGAACACCAGATCCAGATTTTGCTCTCTCGTCCACACGCGATAGAAGCCCTGCACCGGAACGGCTCCGGCTATCTTATGCTGCTCGGCGTCCTCCTCATGCGGATATTGGCTTGTGCTCTCGGCTCTGGCGATTTCCACGCCGTCCCGCATGATGCGGTAGGTCATGCCGACAAGTCTGCCGTTTCCGCTGTCAAGGGCGGTGTCCACGGAGACGCCGTTCTGCTTCAAATGCTTCCACACGTCCACGCCATCCAACTCGAAGGTGTAGTGATTGTCGATGAGAAAGGTGTCCCAGCGGCTCTCCTCGCTGTGTCCTACCAGATGAGGTACGGTAGTGCCGTGCTCATGGTCGATGAAATCAAAGCCAAAGGGCTGTGTCAATGTGAACTTTGTCATCTTTGCCTCGTACAGCATCTTGCGGCTTGCGTCCTCCAGCCGGTGTCCGTACGTGGGCGTGCCCATGTCCGTAAGGAAGTAAAGCTCGCGCTCCGCGCCCTGTACGGAGGGCGCGTATCCGCTCTGCCCCGCAGACTCCTGCCGCGCCTTCACCTGCTGCCGGCTTTGCCTCTCCCTGACGGTGGAAACGGCGATGAATATCAGGATCGCCGCGCCCGCAATCATCAGATAGATCCCAAAGCCGCCTGCGCTGTGTACCACGGCAGGATTTTTTGGGTCATACAGCACGGAAATGCGCTTGCCCACCGCGTAAGATGAGCTGGACTGGTCCAGCACACCGGTATATGTGCTGCCGTCTACGATGTACTCTACCGTAGCGGTGTAGCTGCTGCTTTCGTCGCTGCTGAAGTCGATTTCCACGTCCACGATGGTGGCGGTGGTCTTTACAAATCCGCGGGAATGGAAAAAGGTGAGATACACGCCGACGATAAGGCAAACCAGCGCTATCAGCCCGGCAATGATTTTCAGCTTCGGTCCTCTTAAAGAAATCATGTTTTACCCTCCTTGTTGTTAAAAATCATCCTTCGTCCTTTGTTTGCTCACATCGCTGCATATCGCAGATGAGAAAACTCCGCCTCCAGCTGCTGCTTTTTATAAGGCTTCCTTACAAAACCGCTGATGCGCATCTGTATCACGTCGCGGGCAAACTCCCACTCTGAAAAGGCGGTGACAAAAATGATGTTGACCTCGGGATTGATCTTCTGCATCCGCATGGCGAAATCCAGCCCCTCCCGCTTGGAGCCGCCCATGTCGATTTCCGTCAGCAGCACGTCGCAGCCGTCCGCTCTTGCCAGAGAAAGCGCCGTCTCCGGGTCACGGCAGGCGTGTATCTCGGCATCCGGCTTTACCGCCTTGACTTTGCGCTTCAAATCCATGAGCTCCAGCGGACTTCTGTCCACGCAAAATATTTTCATTGGCTTCAACCTCCCGCAGGGTTATGTGTCTATATTCATTATACAATAGCAAGCGTCCACAAGCGTGACAAAATTCGCCTGTTTTAGAAAAAACTTTAAAAAAAATTGTCGGGGCGCAAAAAATGCCCCGACTTGCACGCAAAATAATGCCCTGTTATGTCCGAAACTGCAGCCGCCCCGCAGTCAGCTCCGCCCAGCTGTATTCCTCCATGTATGCCCCGCTGAAGGAGTTGACCGCTTCCATATCCCCTTCCAGCATCCGGTAATAGTCGCAATCCACCATGTCCCGCCGAACGGCAAGCTGTCTGCGCTCACGTATCAGCAAATCGTCCATGCCTATTTCCCGCAGCGTAGCCTTTAGGTCGCTGAGGATACGGCGAATGCGGACGTGCGCCGCCTTCATATCGTCATCATCCTCCCACAGGGCGGCGGCAATCTCCTCCGCGGTGCAGGCACGCCCTTCGCGGTCGATCAGAAAGGCGAGCAGCTCCTTGCTCTGTCTGCGCTGGAATATGACCGGCTCCCCGCGCCAGAATACTTCAAAATGTCCGAAGCAATGCACCTTCAGCTTGTCCGGCTGCGGCACGGCGGGCGAGAGCCTCAGATTATCCAGCTCCTCCCGCACGCGGTCGGCATATACCGGCTTGACGATATAGCCGCTCACATGGAGCATAAAGGCGTCTGCGGCATATTTGGGAAAGCCGGTGACGAAGATGATTTTCGTCTCCGGCGCGATTTTCTTGAGCTCGAAGGCAAAGGCGAGTCCGGTCATGCCCGGCAGCTCAATATCGGAAAAAACCACGTCCGCCCGGAGACCCTGCTCCCGCATCGCCCGCAATGCCTCCTCGCTGTCGGAAAAATCCGTAATCTCGGCATCCGGCTCCGCCGCAGCTATGGCGTTGTGCAGAAGACGCAGCGCCTTCGGCTCGTCATCTATGGCAATAATCTTCATGCTTTATCCACCTGCTTCTTTGGAATTTCGATGGTTACCACGGCGCCTTTCCCCTTCTCAGACCAGATGCGGAGGGTTCCCCCGCTCATCTGCTCCAGACGGCTTCTGACATTGGATATGCCGATATGCTCCCTCCCGTCAACAGCGAGCACCGGCGCTTCCGGGTCAAAGCCGGGGCCGTCGTCCGCAACGGTGATTTCATAGCGGTCGGGATATTCCCGCGTGGCGATATTCACGGTCCCCGTGCCTCTTTTGCCTCTCGCGCCGTGACGCACCGCGTTTTCCACAATGGGCTGCAGAGTCAGCGTCGGGAGCCTGAAATCCGTGACGGTGATATCATATTCAATTTGCAGCGCATCCTCATAGCGTACCTTCTCAATTTCAAGATATATCCGAGTATGCTCCAGCTCTTGGGTAAACGGTATCTCCCCATCATCCTTGAGGGCGCTCATGTTGCCCTGGAGATAGCGGGAAAAGCGTTCAGTCATGACTCCAGCCGCCTTGGGATCGTGCTCGCAAAGATACTGGATCGCGGACAGCGTGTTATAGAGAAAGTGCGGCTGGATCTGACTGAGCATTATCTGCATCCGCTGCTGCGCCCTCAGCCCGTCCTCGTAATTCCGCACAAAGCGCAGATGCAGCCAGATGTAGTAAAACACACTGCTGATTACCACGCCAAAGGTCAGGAAGGTGACCGGCTGCTCCAGCGAACCTGCCCGGCTGTCCAGAAAAACGGAGCCGAGCGTGATAAGCACCACCAGCACCGGAATTATGGTATCATGCTTGCGAGGTGTTCGATAGCTTCGCGCGCTTTGAAACAGCCCATAGGCAAGCAGGAGCAGACTGACGATCAGGCAGGTGCTGTGGAGCGGTCCGCCGTGATAATGGTTATGCTCGTCGATCCAGAAGCACAGGCGGGAAAAGAAGGCGGTCATGTGCACGCCCCAGTTCAAAATCGCCAGCCCCCAGCAGACCATGTGCTTTTTCCCCGGCTGGATTATATAGAGAAACAAAATCAAAAACACCGGACGCAGAGTATAGCCCAAAACTGAAACCGCCGTGCGCAGAAGCGGTCTGGGCGAGCCTGCCGCCAGCCAATCCTCCAGCAAATTCTGAGCTATCAGCACGATGCTGAGCGCAATGATGAGTCCCATGACGAACCGGTGTTTCCGGCTGATGTAGGGGTCGATGGCTACGGTTACAGCCAAACCGAGCAGCAAAAACAGCAGCGGTATCAATAATGCTGCCGTGTTGAGGTTCCACGTCATACGTCGTCATTCCCCCTCTTCAGCCCCCATTTTTTATATATCCCACTATTATTTTAACGTCAGAAAATAGGGTTGTCAATCCGGCTTACTGAGGCAGATTTGATGCAAAAAGGATATTTGTGCTAAAAGAATTGCCGTATGCGGTGATAAGTGGTATAATAGCCTCAAAATGAAACGGGGGTGCGGCGATGACTATAGACTATTTGGGGCACAGCGGATTTTTGGTTGAGACGGCGGAGCAGCTTTTGCTCTTTGACTATTTTCGCGGCGACCTGTCTCTGTTGGAGCAAAAGCCGACGGACAAGCCGCTGTTCGTATTTGCCAGCCACGCCCACTCCGACCACTTCAATCCGCAGATATTCTCGCTTGCCGGACGCAGACGGAGCGTCAAATATGTCCTTTCATTTGATATAAAGGGCAATCCCTCGGCGCCGGCGGATGCGGACGCCGTGTATCTCGACGCGGACGAAAGCCGCGAGCTTCCCGGTCTCGGCACGGTGAGGACGCTCCTCTCCACCGACGAGGGCGTGGCTTTTCTTATCGACACCGGCAGGGAAACGCTTTTTCACGCGGGCGACCTGCACTGGTGGGACTGGGAGGGCGAGGACTCTCTGTGGCTCGCTGAGCAGGAGCGGGTTTTCAAGCGGGAGATCGGCAAGCTCGCAGGGCTGCGTCTCGACGCCGCCTTCGTCGTCCTTGACGACAGGCTGGAAGGCAGCTTTGCCAAGGGAGCGGCGTGGTTTTTGACGGTGTGCCGGCCGGCGCACGTATTCCCGATGCATTTCTGGAAGGATCGCAGCGTCATAGAGCGGTTCAAGGCGCTGCCGGAGGCGCGCGCGGACGTCGTGCGGATATTGGACACCGCCAACGAGACTCATTGGGAAATCTGACAAACGGGAGGTATTGCCATGACTTTTAAAATGATACACGAAAACTACAACGTCACCGATTTGGAAAAATCGCTGGCATTTTACGCCGAGGCGCTGGGACTGAAGGAAAAGCGCCGCAGCGCCGCCGCCGACGGCTCCTTCATCATCGTCTATCTCGGCAACGAAAGCAGCGAGTTTGAGCTGGAGCTGACCTGGCTCCGCGACCACCCGCAGAAGTACGATATCGGCGAGGAGGAATTCCATCTGGCTTTTCGCACGGATGACTTTGAGGCGGCGCATAAAAAGCACGAGCAGATGGGCTGCATCTGCTTTGAAAACCCTGCCATGGGCATCTATTTCATTCAGGACCCCGACGGCTACTGGCTGGAAATAATTCCGACAAGGTAGATGGCGGCGAGTGCGCCGCAAGACGATTTTCAGACGCAAAGCGGGCGTCCCAGATGGGACGCCCGCTGCTTTTCATCAGCTTATCAAAGATTGTAATATTTGTCGAACTCTGCCGGATGTGGGATTTTTGCCAACTCGCGGCACTCCGCGCGCTTGCCGGCGATAAAGCTCTTCAGCAGCTCCTCGGGGAACACGCCGCCGGCGGTCAGATAATCGTGGTCCTGCTCCAGCGCGTCCAGCGCCTGCTCCAGCGTGGTGGGCAGGTGACTGAGCTTTGCCTTCTCCTCCGGAGAGAGGTCGTACAGGTTCATGTCATAGGGTCCCCAGCCGTTCTTGTGCGGGTCGATCTTGTGCTTGATGCCGTCGATGCCCGCCATGAGGATCGCCGCATAGCAGAAATAGGGATTGCAGGTGGCGTCGGGGTTGCGAAGCTCAAACCTGCGGAGCTTGGGCGACTTGGCATATGCGGGAATGCGGATGACCGCGCTGCGGTTGGAGGTGGCATAGCCCACCGTCACCGGCGCCTCAAAGCCCGGCACCAGTCTCTTGAAGGAGTTGGTGGAGGGGTTGGTTATCGCGCAGAGGGAAGCGATATGCTTGAGCAGACCGCCCATGAACCAGTGCGCCTCGCGGCTGAGGTGCGAATAGCCCTTATCGTCGGAGAACACCGGCTCGCCGTCCTTGAGCAGAAGCATATGCACATGCATGCCGCTGCCCGCCTCGCCGTAGACCGGCTTTGGCATCAATGTGGCGCTCAGCCCGTATTTCTGCGCGACGTTGTGAATGATATACTTTATCATCATGCTGCCGTCCGCCATCTTGGACATCTGTCCCAGCAGCGGCTCTATCTCGAACTGACCGGCGCCGCCGACCTCGGGATGATGATACTTTATCGGTATGCCCGCCTTCTCTATCTCAAGGCACATCTCGCTGCGGCACTCATAGGTGCGGTCAAACGGCTTTGCCACATGATAATTCTTCTGCATGGGCACCACGCATCCGCTGCCCTCCACGTCGCTGTTCCAGTGAGCCTGAGCGGTGTCGATGCTGACGCCGATGGCGTTATGCTCCACCTTCCAGCCCACCTGGTCGAAAAGGTAGAACTCAAACTCAGGCAGAATAAGCATGGTGTCCGCAATGCCGCTGTCCTTCAGATACTGCTCTGCCGCCAGCACGATGTTGCGGGGATACTGCTTCAGCGGGCGGTTGTTGGGATAGTCGATTATCATGGCGTTGCCGATCATGGAAAGGGTCTTGATGCTGCAGAAGGGATCTATCATCGCGGTGTCGAGGTCGGGTATGTACACCATGTCGCTCTTTTCCACCACGGCGTAGCCGTAGTTGGAGGCGTCGAAGCCGATGCCGTTCTTCATGGTATCCTCGTTGAAGTTGGTCGCGGGGATGGTCACGTGACGGAACTGTCCGTTGATATCGACGATCTTGAAATCGACCATCTGGATATCCTGCTCCTTGATGAGCTTCATGATGTCTTTAGCGGTAGTTGCCATTTTAATTCCTCTTTCTCTGCACGGGGCAGCATGATATGATGGCAATACGGTTTCGCTGTCGCTCCCTGTTCATGCCGCCGCGCCCGGGCAAGGGCGTTTTATTCACGGCGTGCATACCGCACCGATCCCATCTTTATCAATATAGCATATCGCGCGCCGGATTACAATCAAAATTTACACTATTCGCCGTATACGGCAAAAACTCCGCCGGATCTGCCGAAAAAACGAAGGACAGATCATTTTTTGCGCACCGGAAAATATACCTCTGTCTCCCAATCCTCCGGCGCGAGCGAGTCAAACTGAGTCTTGATGTAAAGATCAAACGGCGCTCCCGCAATCACGTATCCATTTTCGATGATCCACGATACGACCGCGCCGTACGCCTCCGAGAGCGTGGAATATCCGCCGCGATGCACTGTCATCGCACATTCGCACGGCTCCATCACCATGTCTGCCTTCTCCCGCTCCTTTATGCCGATGAACACCTCCACATCGGAAGCATTGCGGTCGAACTCCTCATCGTGATATCTCGCGCCGTTGAGTCCGGTGGGGGTTACGCGTTCCTGCGGCACGCGCTCGAAGAGCATACCGTAATATTTCCCAAACTCGTCCACGCCCATCATTGCGCGCTTTGCCAGTACGTTCATCGCCGGCGCACGCCGCAGCTCTATACTGTAATTCTTCTGATACGTCATAATATCTCCCGTCCTTTCAAATACCGAAATATGTGTCTGAAGCTCGCTGAGGATCGCCGCAGTCTCCTGCTGTTCCATCTTCAGCCTGTCCCTTTGCCGCCGCAGCGCAGCCAGCAGCTCCGCACCGTCCGTGACGGCGAGCAGCCGCTGCACCTCCTCAAGAGAAAAGCCGTATCGCTTGAGCCGCTGGATATAATTCATCTTATCTATCTGCTCCGGCAGATAATAACGGTAGCCGGTAAAGCGGTCTACCTCCGCCGGCGTCAGCAGCCCCAGTTTGTCGTAATGGCGCAGCGTCTTTATGCTCACCTGACAAATTTTGGAAAATTCTCCTATTTGCAGCAAGCGGCATCGCTCCTTTCTAAATAATGCGGTTCGAACCTGTGACCAGTATAAGCCCTGCCCTTGGAGGAGAGTCAACAGTTTTTTTGATTTCTCAGAAAAACACGCAACCCACCGTGACAGCCTCATGCAAAAGCTGTCACGGTGGGTTCTGAGTCTCATTCAGCCGCGGCGCACGTCCGAGAGCGCCGCCGGAGGATCAATCCTCCAGCTCGCTCCTGTGCGGCAGATATTCCGGATTGAGCTTGAAGAAATAATACGCCAAGCCTACGACTGCCGTCAGCAGCGCGGCTATTGCAGTGAAAACAGCAAACTTTTTCATCTCATACACTCCTTGTCTTTAGATCTCGTTATCCCAGCTCAGCAGGGAGCGCCTCTTCCTATATTTTTATTTTACCACATAAATCAAAAAAATCAATGCATGTTTTTCTTAAATATCTCTTGTTCTTTTTGCCGCATGGCGGTATAATGATTATTGCAAGAACATGCCAATTTCTTTTTGGAGGAGTTACCGTGAAAAAAATCATCGTTGAAACATCCGCCCGTCACCTGCACCTCACCCGCGAGCATGTGCAGCAGCTTTTCGGAGCGGGCTATGAGCTGACAAGGAAAAAGGATCTGTCCCAGCCCGGGCAGTTTGCCTGCGCCGAGAAGGTCGCCATCACCGGTCCCAAGGGACAGCTCAACGCCAGCATTCTCGGTCCCGAGCGTCCCGAGTCGCAGGTCGAGCTTTCGCTCAGCGACGCGCGCAGCCTCGGTCTGACTATCCCCGTGCGCGAGAGCGGCGACATCGCCGGCAGCGCCGCCTGTAAGCTCACCGGTCCCTGCGGCGAGGTAGAGCTGCCCTTTGGCGTCATCGCGGCAAAGCGTCATCTGCACATCACGCCGGAGGACGCCGCCGAGATGGGCGTCGCTGACAAGCAGATCATCTCCGTGCGCATCAATACCGCAGATCGTTCTGTCGTCTTTGGAGACGTGGTCGTGCGCGTATCTCCCAAGTATGCCACCCGCATGCATATCGACACCGACGAGGCGAACGCCGCCGGCATCTCCGGCGAGGTCGAGGGCGAGGTCATCCTCTGAGCCGCCCGCAGACAGCTTGGCAAAACGCTGTGACCCGCATATCGCGGGTCACTTTTTTAGAAAGGTGAAGCAATGACGAAAATACTGTCCTATATAATCGACACATATTCTCCCGACAGCGTTATAGTTTACGGCTCGTTTGCCGACGGCAGCTCGGATGAAGACAGCGACTTTGATGCGCTGGTCATCGCGGACGGCGAGCCTCGGCACGATCGCTCCACCGTCGCCGGAACTATGCTCGACGTTTTCATCCGCCCTCCCCGTACCTTTGAGGCGGAGTTTGCCCCCGATGAGTTCGTACAGATATTGGACGGACAAATAGTCCTTGATAAAAGCGGCGCGGCGGCGCGGCTCATGAATGCCGTGCGAGCTTATGTCTCCGGTTTTTCCGCCAAAAGCGTCGAGGAAAGGCGTCAGGCGCTGGGCTGGTGCCAAAAGATGCTGGCAAGAACCGCACGCCGTGACGCGGAGGGCAACTATCGCCATCACTGGCTGCTTACGGATAGTCTGGAGATATACTTTGAGCTGACAGGTCTGTATTATCGCGGACCGAAAAAGGCGCTCCGCTTCTTGGAGCAAAACGACCCGGAGGGCTTTTCTCTTTATTCCCGTGCGCTGACGGACTTTTCTCAGGACTCCTTGGCAAAATGGATCGCATATCTTGGAGACAAGCTGCATGAGTGACCGCTGCAAAACCAAATATCCCCTGCTGCTCCTGCACGGCGCAGGCTTCCGCGACCTCAGTCTGCCGCTCTATTGGGGCGAATCCCCGCCGCGCTGCAGCGCCGCGGCGCGGTCATCTTCTACGGACAGCAGGACGCATGGGGCAGCGTGGCGAGCAACGCGGAGTCCGTCGCCGCGCGCATAGAAAATATAGCGCGGGAGCAAGGCTGCGAAAAGGTAAACATAATCGCCCATTCAAAGGGCGGGTTGGACGCCCGCATGGCGGCTTCCGCGCTCGGCTGCGGCGGCAGGATTGCCAGCATCACCACCGTGGCGACGCCGCACCGCGGCTCCAAGACCCTCGACCGCCTGTTTCGCCTGCTCTCACCTTGCTGGAGCGCCGCCTCCCTTGCCGTCAATAACTGGACTAAGCTCATCGGAGACAAAAAGCCGGATTTTCTGCGGCTGTGCGAAGATATGACTACGGAAAGCATGCGGCGCTTCAACGAGCGAAATCCGGACGTACCGGGAATATATTATCAGAGCTTCGCCTGCGTGATGCGGCATCCGCTCTCGGATATAAATCTTTCCACCGCCAATTTGATGGTAAGCCGCATAGAAGGAGCTAACGATGGGCTGGTTTCCGTGGAGTCTGCGCTGTGGGGCGGCAAACGGCAAATCATCCGCTCAGGCGTGCTGCGCGGCATATCTCACCTCGATGCCATCGACCTGCGGCGGCGTCCGTTTAGCAAAAAGCGCGGCGACGGAACAGCCGATATCTGCGAGCTGTATATCGGCATTGCAGAAGGGCTGAAAAATATGGGATATTAAATTTTCCTCTCAAGCAAGACAGCATTTGAGCGGAATACAAGCAAGCAGGCAATTCCGAACGAAATTGCCTGCTTTTCTATACGCTCATAAGATAAAATCCGCGTCCTGCCGTCAGATCATCCTATCTCTTGCGTTATATTTGTTTCTCACAGCTCCAGCATTTTCTGAAGTTCCGACCATGCGCCTATTTGCAAAACATCATCCCCAATCTGTTCAAATTCCATTTCAGCTTTATACCAGATTGGAAATAAGCCTGCATTGCGCGCTCCCATCACATCACACTCATAATTGTCTCCTATATACCACGCATCCTCAGGACTTAACGACGCCTTTTCCAATGCCAATCGAAAAATTCTTGGATGCGGCTTGCGAAAAAGATATTCGCTGGTCGCAATTATGAATTCAAAATTGTTTTTGGGAAGCAGCCGATTTATGCGATCGTACACCACGGAGCCGGCATAGCTTATATTGCTGATAACGGCAGTCCGAATGCCTTTCTTGTAGAGATAATCCAAAAACTCCGAAATCCCCTCCGTCGGCTCCCCAGGCGAGGCAGCGTCCCAAAAGGTGCGGTCGGTTTCTTCGGGCGTCAAGCCAAGCCTAATCCCCATGGATTCATACAGATAAGCCGTGAACATATGATTTGGTATCTCTACGGTGTTTTTCGCTCTGGATGCGGGATTAAATCGCTTTAATTCCCGATTTACAGCATTGGCTTCCTCCTGAAGCTGCTCCGGCGAAATATTATACTTATTTTCGACAGCGTAACGCATGACCTCTCTCGAGCCGGCAAGTCCGTCAAAGCCTTTCTCTTTCACAAGTGTCTGACCGTAATCAAAAATAATCATTTGAGGTTTTTTCATCGGTAATAAGCCTCCATCAATTAGAGCGCCGTTTCTTATACATTCTCCGGCATATCCGTGGCGGCAAGAAGCAATGCCGCCAGCCGCTCCAGCCCCGCCCTGTCCTCGTCGTCAAAGCGCGCCGGCAGCGGGCTGTCTATATCCAGCACGCCGTAAAGCACGCCGTCCCGCACGAGCGGCACCACTATCTCCGAGCGCGACGCCGCATCACAGGCTATATGCCCCGTAAAAAGATGCACATCCGGCACAAGCTGCGTTTCGCGCGTCTGTGCGGCAACGCCGCACACGCCCCTGCCGAGCGGGATATGTATGCATGCCGTCTTTCCCTGAAACGGACCGAGCAGCAGCTCGCCGCCGTGCATCAGGTAAAAGCCCGCCCAGTTTATATCGCGCAGGGCGGAAAAAAGCAGGGCGGAAAAATTGGCAAGATTGGGCAGAAAATGCCGCTCCCCTTCCGTCAGCGCCGCAGTCTGCGCCGCCAGCAGCGCGTAAAGCTCGTCCTTGTCCTGCGGGTATATCTCGATGTGCCGTTCCATGGCTTGCCTCCTTTGCTTTAAGCAAAACCGCGCCAAAAGGCGCGGTTTTTGTGTGAAAATATTTTTACTTGAGCTCGACCTTGGCGCCGGCTTCTTCCAGCTTCGCCTTGATGCTCTCCGCCTCTTCCTTGGAGACGTTCTCCTTGATGGGCTTCGGAGCGCCGTCGACCAGCTCCTTGGCTTCCTTCAGACCCAGACCGGTGATCTCGCGGACGACCTTGATAACGCCGATCTTGTTGCCGCCGACCTCGGTCAGCGTCGGGGTGAACTCAGTCTTCTCCTCGCCGGCAGCAGCGGCTCCGCCGGCGGCGGGAGCAGCCATCATCGCAACGGGAGCGGCGGCGGAAACGCCGAACTCCTCTTCCAGAGCCTTGACAAGCTCGCTCAGCTCCAGGACGGTAAGCTCTTTTACTTCTTCTACAAACTTAGTTACTTTTTCGCTAGCCATGATATTTACCTCCAATTCTTATTCTGCTGAGGGCGCCTCTGCGGCGGACTCTTCAGCGGGGGCGGCAGTCTCCTCTGCGGGAGCTGCCTCGGCGGGGGCGGCGGGCTCTTCAGCAGCGGCTTCCGCTGCGGGAGCCGCCTCCTCGGCGGGTTTTTCCTCGGGAGCCGGAGCTCCTTCGCCGTTCTTCTCGGCGATAGCGTTGAGCGCTCTTGCCAGCGCCGCGATGGGCGCGTTCATCGTGCCGAGCACCATGGCAAGGAGAACATCCTTGCTGGGCAGCTCGCCGATGCGCTCGATGGTCGCGACGTCCACGACCTTGCCGTCAACAAAACCAGCCTTGATCTTGAAGACCTTGGGGTTCTTTTTGGCAAACTCGCTGATGAGCTTTGCCGGCATGACGGAATCCTCCGCACTGACAGCCAGCGCCGTAGTCCCGTTGAGGACTTCGTCCAGCTCGTCAAAGCCGATCTGCTTTGCAGCGAAACGAGTGAGGGTGTTTTTGACGACGGCATAATCCACGCCGTTCTTCCTCAGCTCTGCACGAAGCTTGGTATCCTGCTCGACAGTAATACCCTTGTAGTCCACGATTACGCCGGAACTGGCGTTCTTCATCTTCTCCGCCAGTGCCGCGACCATGGCCTGCTTCTCTGCCAAAACCTTTGCATTAGGCATGCGTGTTTCACCTCCGTGTGTAATAAATGCCGCTCATTCTTTCAAAGATAAAGCGCCCTCACGTCAAAGACATGAGGGCGCAGCAAATCATAAAGCATTTGCCTTATCCTCGGCAGGACGGCTGACGCCGTTTACTGTTCTCCTGCTGTCTCCGGAACGAGCATTTGGTATTATATCAGCAAACCATACGGTTTGTCAATATCTTTTATTGAGCCTTGGTATTGATGTCCATCAGGCGCACCGGATTGAGGCGCACACCGGGACCCATGGTGGTTGCAATGACGCAGGAACGGATATACTGTCCCTTTGCCGCGGCGGGCTTTGCCTTGACGATGGCGCCTACCAGCGTGTCAAAGTTCTCGCGCAGCTTATCCGCGCCGAAGGATACCTTGCCCAGCGGGCAGTGGATTATATTGGTCTTGTCCAGACGGTACTCGATACGACCCGCCTTGGAGTCCGCTATCGCCTGCGCCACGTTCATCGTGACGGTGCCAGCCTTGGGGTTCGGCATCAGTCCCTTGGGACCGAGCACCTTACCGAGACGTCCGACGACGCCCATCATGTCGGGAGTGGCGATGACGACCTCAAAATCGAAGAAGTTCTCGCCGGTGATCTTCGCCACCATGTCCTCGGCGCCGACATAATCCGCTCCGGCTTCCTCCGCCTCTTTCGCCTTGTCTCCCTTGGCGAACACCAGCACGCGGGTGCGCTTGCCGGTACCGTTGGGCAGAACCACGGCGCCGCGCACCTGCTGGTCTGCGTGACGGGAATCGACGCCCAGCTTGACATGGATCTCAACAGTCTCGTCAAACTTCGCCTTGGCGGTCTTGAGCATGGTCTCGATGCCCTCGGTCGTATCGAACAGTTTAGTACGGTCGTACTGCTTTAAGCTTTCAGCATATTTTTTACCTTTGCGCATGTGTTATTTCCTCCTTGATAGTGGTTGTTCGGAATATATCCTCCCACATTGGCGGCAGATATCCGCCTCTTACTCCTTTACGGTGATGCCCATGCTGCGGGCGGTGCCTGCGATCATGCTCATCGCGCTCTCGATGCTGGCGGCGTTGAGATCCGCCATCTTCAGCTCTGCGATCTTCTGCAGATCCTCGCGGCTTATCTCGGCGACCTTCTGCTTGTTGGGCACGCCGGAGCCGCTCTTGATATTGCACGCCTTTTTGATAAGCACCGCTGCCGGGGGAGTCTTGGTGATGAACGAGAAGGAGCGGTCTGCATAAACCGTGATGACCACGGGGATTATCAGATCGCCGTCATTTTTCGTGCGCTCGTTGAATTCCTTGGTAAACTGCATGATGTTCACGCCGTGCTGTCCCAGCGCCGGTCCGACCGGGGGAGCCGGGGTCGCCTTGCCGGCAGGTATCTGCAGCTTGATAAGTCCTACTACTTTCTGTGCCATTATCAGCACCTCCTAATAAAAATGTGGTAAAAGTGAGCGCCCTGCGCTCTCCCACCCGCGGGGAACAGAGCCGAAGCTCTTATTTCTCCAGCGCGGCCACCTGACCGAACTGAAGCTCGACCGGAGTTTCCCGGCCAAACATGGACACCGTCACCTTGACGCTCTGTGTCGCGGTGTCGATCTCGTCCACAACGCCGATGAAGCCGTCCAGCGGCCCCTCGATGATCTTCACGCTGTCTCCGACGCCGTATGACAGCTTGATTTCCATCTTCTCGACGCCGAGCGCCGCCACCTCTTCGTCCGTAAGCGCCACCGGCTTTGAGCCGGGGCCGACGAAGCTGGTCACGCCCCGCGTATTGCGGACTATATACCAGCTCTCGTCCGTCATGTGCATCTTTATCAGCACATAGCCGGGAAAGAGCTTGCGCTCGACCTGTCTGGAGCCGGTATCCTTGATCTCCGTCACCGTCTCCATCGGTACGTGCACGTCTTCTATAAGCTCCTCCAGTCCGCGGTTTTCCACAGACTTTCGGATAGTTGCGGCTACCTTGTTTTCATAGCCGGAGTATGTGTGCACCACATACCATTTTGCCTTGCCCGTCATGACGGCCGATCCTTAAACAAGCCTTGCGATGAAATCGCGGATACCGCCGAAGGTCACGTCCAGCACATAGACGATCGCCGCCACGATGATCACCACGATGATGACGACCACGGTGTTGTTGACAACCTGCTTGCCTGTCGGCCACACAACCTTTTTCGCCTCGCCGACCAAATCCTTGAACCAGCGGCCTATGCGGGCAAAAATGCTGCGCTTTTTCTTCGCAGGCTTTTTCGCCTTGTCGGTTTTCTTTTCCTCAAGGGTGTTTTCCACGGCCTCTTCCGCCGCGGACACGGTCTTTTCCAGTTCACTCATAAAGCTGCACCTCTCTTACTTGCTTTCTCTGTGTAAGGTGTGCTTCCTGCAGAAACGGCAATACTTGTTGAGTTCCAAACGATCCGGAGTGTTCTTCTTGTTCTTGATGGTATCGTAGTTCCTCTGCTTGCATTCCGTACATGCCAGTGTGATCTTCACGCGCATTTTCGGCACCTCCTTATAATTTGGCTCCTGCCCTCCGGCAAGCGCCCTTGCCTCCCTGAAACAGGCAAAAAAAATAACCTGACAGGTAGAAACATGATATCACACCATATTTCACAAGTCAAGCTTTTTTATCGTGCATATTGTAAAAAATTCTCATTTGTGGGATAATAGAGGCATACAAATTCCGGAAATCCCGCGAACACATTATATAATACCACTTTTTCCGCAAAATGCAATAGGGAGCGTGAAACTGAATGGATACGATTTTTCTCGATCGCGGCGCTGCTGCCGCCATGCTGCCCGCACGCAGCTCTGAGGGCGCGAAATGGGACTTCGGGCGGCTGCTGGCGATCTGCGGCAGCGAGAGCATGCCCGGCGCCGCCGTGCTCGCCTGCTCCGCCGCCGCCCGCAGCGGAGCGGGACTGGTGCGGCTTGCCGCCGTGCCGCAGGCAGCGGGCGTCGTCGCCGCTCATCTGGCAGAATGCACTTATCTCCCCCTGCTGTGCGAGGACGGGCATATTTCCGCGCGCAGTCTGCCCGTGCTGCTGGGCGAGGCAGAGTCGTATCCCGCGCTGCTGTTCGGTCCCGGACTGGGGCGCAGCGAGGACACGGGTGAGCTGCTGCGCGCGCTCATCACGCAGTACCGCGGCACGCTGATTATAGACGCCGACGGGCTGAACGCCCTCTGCGGCTGCACGGACGCGCTCACGCGCGCCGCGGGAGAAATAATACTCACCCCGCACGTCTTCGAGATGGCTCGGCTAAGCGGACGGGACGCCGAGGATATCCGCCGCGACCCGGGCGGCTCCGCCGCAGTATTTGCCGAAACGCACGGCGTGACCGCCGTGCTCAAGGGCAGCGTGACCCATATCGCCGGCGGCGGGGCGCTGTACGCCAACGACCGCCCCAACTCCGGGCTTGCCAAGGGCGGCAGCGGCGACGTGCTGGCGGGGCTTATCGCCGGGCTTGCCGCGCAGGGCGCGGAGCCGCTGCATGCCGCCGCGGCAGGAGTGTTCGTGCATTCGCTTGCCGGCGCGCTGGCGGCGGAGAGCCTCGGACGGCGCGGCATGCTGCCGAGCGACACGGCGGCGATGATACCGCACGCGCTCCGCGAGCTGGAAAAATAGGAAGCTGTATACTAAAAGGCGGCGCATCTGCGCCGCCTTTTGATTTTTTAGCTCCCTACTAAATATTTTTCACCGCCTCCACAGGCTCACTGCTCATCTTCTTCTGCAAATATCCTGTCGCAGAAGCCGTTCCACTCGCGCTCATACTCCTCATGGCTGAGCAGCTTCAGCTCCCGCGGGCTGTACACGCCTCTCGCTCGCGCCTCATGCACAAACCGCCACACCCAGTCATCCGACTCGCTCACCGCCGCCCGGACGCTGCCATACCCGCGCTGCACCGCCAGATACAGGCGCGTATGCCCATCCAGCGAGACGCAGCGGTCGCCCCATCTCTTTACCTGTATGACGATATCCTCCGGCGCATGGATAAACGCACTCACCGCCGCAAGCTTTTCCTCATCCGCATAAAACTGGGACGGCTGTATTTCATCCAGCGCAACGCTTATCAGCTCCGGCGGCGGATATTCCGCAACCACATCGCCTTTTTCATCTGCAAATCGGCAAATATGCGGAGCGTAAAAGCGAAACTCTTCTGCCAGATGCGAAAAATTATCGGCGCACATGCCCCGCACAACAGCGGTATCCGACGAGATTATCTCCACCTCATACGGCTCGCCGTCTATCAAAAATCCGCCGTGCTGCCGCAGCGCCACGGCGGAAAAACGCCCGTCGGTATAATTATCCACCCTTTTTATTTCCATATTTCCGCTCAGCCCTCCAGCTCCATTTCCCTCTCGTACAGCGGCAGCAGCTCGTCCTCGGCGCGCTGCTTTTCCTCCACCAGCCCGGCAAGACGCTCGTAATCGTCGCCGCCCAGCTCCAGCTCCGCGTCTATCTCGCCGATGCGCTTTTCCAGAGCCGCTATCTCGCGGCGCAGCGCCCGCAGCGCCTTTTCCTCCTCGCGCGTGCCGCGGCGCGGCTTCTGCGCCGCCTTTTCCTGCGGCGGCTTCTGCGCCGGAGCTGCCGCCGCCAGCGCCGCCTCGCGCGCCAGCGTCTCGCGGTATTCCTCATAAGTGCCGACAAAATCCCGTATCTTCCCACCGCGTATGTCCCAGATGCGGGTGGCAAAGCGGCTGATGAAATAGCGGTCGTGCGAGACGAACACCATCGTCTCGGAAAAATCGTCTATCGCATCCTCTATCCACTCGCGCGAGAGGATATCCAGATGGTTGGTCGGCTCGTCCAAAAACAGCGTGTTTATGTGCGAGTTCATGAAGATGCACAGCTTGAGCCGCACCTTCTCCCCACCGGAAAGCACGCTTGCGCGCTTGAATACCTCCTCGCCGCGGAAGTCGAACGCCGCCAGCCGGTCGCGCGCCTCCTGCGGCTCCAGCCCCGCGTCGTACAGCATCATATCCAGCAGCGTGCGCTCTGGGTTCGGAAAGGACACGTTCTGCGGCAGATAGCCCTTTTTCAGTCCGACGCCCTCGTATATCTTCCCCGCCAGCGGCGGCATGTCGCGCAGCACGGTGGTGAGCAGAGTGGTCTTGCCGCTGCCGTTGGGGCCCAGCAGGGCGATGCGCTCGCCGCGCAGCACGCTCGCGGAAAAGCCCTCCACCAGCGGCTTGTCATAGCCCACGGCGAGATCCTCTATCATAAACACGTCCTCGCCGGACTGCCCCGCCGTGCTGAAGCGATTTTTCATCTTATGCTCCTGCTTTATCGTCTTGATGCGCTCGATGCGCTCAAGTCTTTTCTGCATGGCAAAGGCGCGCTTCATCACCTTTTTGTTGCCAAGTCCCCAGCCCTTCATGCGCTCCACGGTGAAGCTGAGGCGCGCGATCTCCTTGTCCTGCCGCTTTTTCGCCGCCTCGAGGCGCTCCGCCTCCTCCTGCTTGCGTTCCGTGTAATATGTATAATTTCCCGGATAGGACACCGCCGCGCCCTCGTAAAGCTCCAGCGTGCGCCGCGTCACCTTGTCCAGAAAATAGCGGTCGTGCGAGACGGTCAGCACCGTGCCCTTGATGGTGCGTAGATATTCCTCCAGCCACTCTATCGACTCTAAATCGAGGTGGTTGGTCGGCTCGTCCAGCAGCAGCAGATCGGTGCCGGAGAGCATCAGCCGCGCCAGACTGACGCGGGTCTTTTCCCCGCCGGAAAGACTGCTGAACGGACGCTCCTGCATCTCTGCCGATATGCCAAGCCCGCCCGTCATCATATTATAGCGCATATCCGTCTCATAGCCGCCGGCAGTCTCAAAGGCGGTACGCAGAGAGCCGTACCGCGCCATATCCGTATCCTCGCCGCGCGACATACGCTCCTCCATGGCAGCAAGCTCGCGCCCCATCTCCTCGATATGCTCAAACGCCTGCCACAGCACCTGCCGCACGCTGACCGTCTCCGGATAGTCCGGAAGCTGCTCCAGCACGCCGCAGCGGCAGCCGCGCGGCAGGCTGACCGTGCCGCTGTCCGCAGGCTCGCCCGCGATTATCTTCAGCAGCGTGGTCTTGCCGCAGCCGTTTGGCCCGACGATGCCCACGCGCTCGCCCTCCGTCACGGAAAAGGACAGGTTCGTCAGAACCTGATTTTCTCCGAAGGACTTATATATCCCGTCAACTGTTATCTCCGCCATTATTCCTCCTGCCCGGCACGGTAATCCTCGTCAAAATAGTCCTCAAACATTCTTCCCGCGCCAATGACCGGCTCCGGCGTCCTGTCCGGCGTTATCAGATAATCGTATATCTCCATAAAGATGACCTTCACCACCACGGCGACCGGCGTAGATATCAGCATGCCTATCGCGCCCCAGACCTTATAACACGCCAACAGCGCGAACATTATGGTTATCGGGTGCAGCCCCGTAGCGTCCGCCTGCACCTTGGGCGCTATCACGTTGCCCTCTATCTGCTGCACCACTATCACGAATATCAGCACCGCCAGCGCCAAGCCCCAGCCGCCTACTATCAGCGCATACAGCGACTCCACCGCGCCGCCGATTATCGAGCCGAAGTAAGGGATGAAGTCCAGCACAAAGGAAAGGAAGGCAAAGAGCAGGGCGTATTTCAGCCCCATGATGCGCAGTCCGATATACGTCACCACGCCCATGCCGGCGGAAACTATCACGCGGGAGCGAAAATACTTCCACGTCATTTGGTTGGAATGATGCATGACGCGGTTCAACCTCACCGACAGCGAGGCGGGCAGCGCGTTGAGCGCGTTGCGGATAAGCTTTTTTCCGTCCAGCATGAGGTAAACCATCACGATTACGACTATAACGATATCGAAAAGCCCCAGCGAGAAGTTTATCAGCGCGCTCAGCACCGAGGACAGCGCCCGCATGAGGTAGGTATTGCTGTCTGATAGCAGCTCCTGCGCCTTGTTCTGTACGATTTCCGGCAGATGCAGCTCTGCCAGCATGCCGCTCAGCTTCTCTACCAGCTCGTCAAAGCTGCCGGCGTAGGCGCCGATTTCATTTATCACTCCGGATATCTGATTTATCGCCGCGGGCAGCGTCAGCGCGATCAGCCCCGCTATCAGCACGAAAAATGCCAGCACCACTATCGCCACGGCTATGCCGTGCTTCAGCTTGGTCTTTTTCTTCAGCAGCTCCACCAGCGGCGAAAGCAGATAGGCAAGCAGCGCCGCTATGAAGAACGGACGCAGCACGCCCCAGAACATATACACCACCAGCATGGCTATCAGGATAAGAAAAATCACGATCACCGTCTTGGTCGATCTCATAGGCGCACCTCCTGCTGCGGGTTCTCCCTTGTTATGATACCATTATTATACAATCTATATGCAGTTCTTGGCAAGAAGAAAAGAAAATATTAAAAAAAGCTTGATTTTTTATTTTTTCCGTGCTATGCTATTTTAGCAGCATATTTGAGCGCCCGTAGCTCAGCTGGATAGAGTGACTGGCTACGAACCAGTAGGTCACAGGTTCGAATCCTGTCGGGCGTGCCAAAGCGAAAATCCTGTCGATGAAAGCGGCAGGATTTTTTCTTTGTATGAAACTTGTCAAGCAGATTTGATCGACAAAGCCAAAGAAACAAAATATCAAATTGCAGACGCAGGCATCGTCCGTATCCAATGAAATAAGGAGGCATTTTTATGGATTTTCATCAATATATTACAGATATCGCTGCGCAGGACGCACAGGCGCTGCGGGGATATTTCCACGCGGACGCGGAGATTTGCTGGCCCTGCACGGACGAGCTTTTTACCGTGGAGGAGTTTCTGCGGGCGAACTGTGAATATCCCGGCAAATGGGGCGGCGAGCTGCTGCGGGAGACGCGCTGCGCGGATGGCGGCTCCGTCACGGTCGCCCGCATCTTTCAGACGGACGGCGACTTTTCCTGCCACGTCATCTCCTTCTTCACCCTGCGCGACGGGAAAATAGCCGCACTCACCGAATACTACGCCGACGACGGCGAGGCGCCGCAGTGGCGGCGGGAGATGCACATCGGCAGACCGCTGAGCGGGCTTCGGCGCGCTTGACAGAGCTTTGTTTTTATTGTATCATTGACTCAAATCCGAAGAATGGGGTGGAAAGATGACCAATACTTCCTGCAAATGATTTGAACACGGCGTAAAGGCTCCTTTTAAATTATGGGAGAGGTGCGCCGTATTGCAGGAAAGTTATGCTCATCTTTCGGCTCTTTATATTTGTACCGCGCACGGGCGCGGTCATGCTTTGACGAGCCGCAGGAATTTGCTTTCCTGCGGCATTGTTATTTTTCAGTGAAAGGATGACCGCGATATGTCAATAATACAGATAGAAAATCTCACCTTTGCCTACCCCGGCAGCTATGACAATGTGTTTGAAAACGTCAGTCTCACGCTCGACAGCGACTGGCGGCTCGGCTTTATCGGGCGCAACGGCAGGGGCAAGACCACGCTGCTGCGCCTGCTGACGGGCGCATATGAGTACAGCGGAGACATCCGCTCCTCGGTGCAGTTCGATTATTTCCCCTATCCCGCGGCGGACAGCTCTCTGCCGACGGAGCAGGTGCTGCGCGGCGTCTGCCCCGCTGCCGCGGACTGGGAGCTGCAGCGCGAGCTTTCTCTGCTCGCGGTGGAGGACGAGGTGCTTGAGCGTCCGTTTGCCACTCTCTCCGAGGGCGAGCGGACAAAGTGTATGCTGGCTGCGCTCTTTCTCAACGAAGGGCATTTTCTGCTGATAGACGAGCCGACCAACCACCTTGACGCGGAGGCGCGCGATACCCTCGCGGCGTACCTGCGGCGCAAGAGCGGCTTTATCCTCGTGTCGCACGACCGCGCGTTTTTGGACGGCTGCGTTGACCATATCCTCTCGATAAACCGACGCAGCATCGAGGTGCAGAGCGGCAATTTTTCCTCCTGGCAGCGTGAGTTTGAGCGGAGGCAGACGCTTGAGACGGCGCAGAACGAGCGGCTGAAGAAGGATATCTCGCGGCTGAGGGAGGCCGCGAGGCGAACCGCAGATTGGTCGGACAAGGTAGAGGCGACCAAGATCGGCAACGGTCCCTGCGACAGGGGAAATATCGGACACAAGGCGGCAAAGATGATGAAGCGCTCCAAGGCGATAGAGACGCGCCGTGAGCGCGCCGCCGCAGAAAAATCAAAGCTGCTGCACGACGTAGAGCTGTCCGGCGAGCTGAAGCTTTCTCCCCTCGCCTACCACGCGGACGTGCTCGCCGCCTTTTCCGGAGTGAGCGTGAGCTACGGCGGACGCACGGTGTGCGAGGATATCTCCTTCGAGGTGCGGCGCGGCGAGCGCATCGCCCTCAGCGGCAGAAACGGCAACGGCAAAAGCAGTCTGCTGCGGCTGCTGCTGGGCGAGGATATCCCGCACGGCGGAAAAGTGTCCGTCGGCTCCGGACTTGTAATCTCATACGTGCCCCAGAGCTTTTCCGATTTGCGCGGCGGGCTGGCGGACTTCGCCGC
Source organism: Clostridia bacterium (assembly GCA_017453985.1). Classification (GTDB taxonomy): domain Bacteria; phylum Bacillota; class Clostridia; order Oscillospirales; family Butyricicoccaceae; genus RGIG3726. The sequence continues at coordinate 19,263 of JAFTDT010000111.1, read as the reverse complement.
CGGCAGCGGCATCGACGAAAGCCTCTTCAAGGCGATATTGCGGAAGATGGGCTTTGAGCGCGTGCAGTTTGAAAAGGATATCGCGGAGCTGTCCCTCGGTCAGCGCAAGAAGGTGCTGCTGGCACGGAGTCTGTGCGAGCGGGCGCATCTGTATATCTGGGACGAGCCGCTGAACTACATCGACGTATTCTCGCGCATGCAGATAGAGCGGCTTATCGCCGAATACGCGCCCACGATGGTCTTTGTGGAGCATGACCGCGCCTTCTGCGAAAATACGGCGACGCGGACTGTTTCGCTGTAAAGCGATATGCATTTGTGCACATTCCCGAATAATCGCTGTCTCCGCGCGCTGTTTTTCGGCGCATTTAACATAACACATTTCCCGCTCATTTGCTATAATAATGTAGCTTGCCGGTCGAACAGAAAAACCGCTCCCGGCGCAATATACGGCGTCCCGGTTTTTCGGGAAAGGAGGCGCCTATGAAAAACAAAAAAACTGCGCTTATCATCTGGATATGCGTCACCGCGCTGCTGCTTGCGGGCGCACTGGCGCTCGGCAGCGGAGGCGCGCCGCACGAGACTGTCAGAGAGGTCATGCGCGACGCCGTCCTCCACGAGGACAACAAGCTCAGCCTTTTCGGGCTTATCGAGGTAAATCCGGCGGTCGTGTCCGCCATGACGGTCACGCTGATTTTGCTGATTGCCTCGGCGCTCATCCGCTTGCTTGCCGTGCCGCGCTTCAGGCTCGTGCCAGGCAGACTCCAGCTTTTGCTGGAGCAGCTCGTCGGACTCTTCGACGGCATGGCGAAATCCAACAGCCCCCACCGCAACGGCTTTCTCGGCGCGTATATCTTCGCCGCCGGGGTCTACATCTTCACCGGCACCGCCTTTGAGCTGTTCGGGCTTCAGGCGCTGACCACGAAAGGGCACTCCCTCGCACTGCCTGCGCCGCTCTCAGACATCAACGGCGCCATCGCCCTCGGCGTGCTGTCCTATCTGGTGATACTCTCCGGCGGCGTCGCCGGCAACGGTCTGCGCGGGCTGGGCAGCTCGCTGAAGGACTTTTCCCTGCCCATTTCCATGAGCTTCCGTCTGTTCGGCGCGCTGCTGAGCGGACTGCTGGTGACGGAGATGGTGTATTACTACCTCGGTCTGAGCTTTGTTCTGCCCGTGGCAGTAGGCGTGATGTTCACGCTGCTGCACGCGCTGATACAGACCTATGTTCTGATAATGCTGACCGCGCTGTTCTATGGCGAGGTCTCGGAAAAGCATCACGCGGAATAATAAATCAACTGCAACGCAGGAGGTATTTTGATATGAAAAACATTGGAAAGCGCATCGCCGCAATGCTCGTACTCACCGTAATGCTCGCCGCCGCAGTTGCCCTGCCCGTCTTTGCCGACGGAGAGCCTGCCGCGGCAGCCGACCCCGTCAGCTCCAAGGCTTATGCCGCCGCCATAACGGTCGGTCTGGTCGCCGCTGCCGGCGCCATCGCCATGGCGCTCGCCATCCGCAAGGCTATGGAGGCAATGGCGCGTCAGCCGGAGGTCGAAGGCAAGATACGCACCGGCATGATGCTCGGACTCGTGTTTATCGAAACCGCCATCATATATGCTCTCATCGTCGCCATACTCATCATCTTCGTGCTGTAAAGGCGGGTGGGCACCGTGAAAATCCCTTTGAACATAAGCTGGCAGCAAATCCTGCTGCATCTGTTCAATTTTTCCATCCTCGCGGGCGGACTGTATTTTCTGCTCTATAAGCCCGTAAAAAACTTTATGGACGGCCGAGCCGCGCATTATGCCGAGCTGGACGCCGCCGCGGAGGCAAAGCTCGCCCGCGCCGAGACGCTGGAAGCGGAACACCGCCGGCTGCTGGAGGGCGCGGAGAGCGAAATAATGCACATGAAGGCAGAGGCGGCGCTGGAAAACGAGCGCGCCGCCGCCGCGCAGCTCGAAACCGCCAGAAAGCAGAGCGAAAAGCTGCTGCTCGATGCACGCACCGCCGCGCAGAAGGAGCGGCAGATACTTCTCGCCGAGGCGCAGGAGGAAATCTCCGCGCTCGCCATAGAGGCGGCGAAGAAGGTCATCGTAAGCTCCTCCGACATATACGACCGTTTTCTGGACGCCGCGGAGTCCGAGGGAGAGCAGCAGTATGAATAAGCTGCGCGTTGTGCTGCGGGGCACGACTCCCCCCGACGAACAGCAGAAAAGGCGCTTTGAGAGCTTTTTGGAGAAGAAATACGGCACGCAGGTCGCCCTTATCTGGAAGGAGGACGCCTCCGTGCGCGGCGGCTTTCGCCTGGAGATAGGCTCCGAGGTCTACGACTGGAGCCTGCGCGGACGCTTTCTCCAGCTCAAGGATACGCTGAGCGAGCTGCGCCCGACGGACGGCGACGTGATACCGCTGCTGAAGGAGACCGTACACAACTGGACGCCGCAGGCGCTGGCGCACGACACCGGCTCGGTGCTGAGCGTGGGCGACGGCATAGCGACCGTCAGCGGGCTGGAGCACGCCGAATACGGCGAGATACTGCTCTTTTCCTCCGGCGTGCGCGGAATGGTGCAGGAGCTGCGCCGCGGTGAGGTCGGCTGCATACTTTTCGGCGACGAACAGGATATATCCGCCGGCAGCGCGGTGAGACGCACCGGACGCACCGCCGGCATGCCCGTGGGCGATAAGTTTATCGGCCGCGTCGTTGACGCACTCGGCAATCCCATCGACGGCAAGGGTCCCATCCGCGCCGACGGCTGGGGCGCCATCGAGTCTCCCGCGCCCGGCATCATCGACCGCCAGCCGGTAAATAAGCCGCTGGAGACAGGGCTGCTCGCCATCGATTCCATGTTTCCCATCGGACGCGGCCAGCGCGAGCTGATAATCGGCGACCGTCAGACCGGCAAGACCGCCATTGCACTCGACGCCATACTCAACCAAAAGGGCAAGGACGTGGTGTGCATATATGTCGCCGTCGGTCAGAAGGCAAGCTCCGTGGCACAGCTCACGGAGACCCTTCGCCGCCGCGGCGCGATGGAGTACTGCACCGTGGTGTGCGCCTTCGCCGGCGACGCTGCGCCGCTGCAGTATATCGCGCCCTATTCCGGCTGCGCGCTGGCGGAATACTTCATGAACATGGGGCGCGACGTGCTGATAGTCTATGACGACCTCTCCAAGCACGCCGTCGCCTATCGCGCGCTGAGTCTGCTGCTCGGACGTTCGCCCGGACGCGAGGCATATCCCGGCGACGTGTTCTATCTCCATTCCCGCCTTTTGGAGCGCGCCGCCCATCTTTCCGACGCGCGCGGCGGCGGCAGTATGACCGCTCTGCCGATAGTGGAGACGCAGGCGGGCGACGTTTCCGCCTATATCCCCACCAACATCATCTCCATCACCGACGGACAGATATTTTTGGAGAGCGACCTTTTCTTCGCCGGGCAGCGTCCGGCGGTGAACATCGGACTTTCCGTCTCCCGCGTCGGCGGCGACGCGCAGACGAAAGCGATGAAAAAAGCATCCGGCGCGATACGCCTCGATTTGGCGCAGTACCGCGAGATGGAGGTTTTCACGCAGTTTTCCAGCGATTTGGACGACGCCACGCGCCGCCAGATCGCCTACGGTCAGGGGCTGATGCAGCTCCTGCGGCAGCCGCAACATCATCCCCTGAGGCAGCACGAGCAGGTCATTCTGCTGGTCGCCGCACTGGAGCATGTCATGCAGGATTTGCCGCCAAAGCGCATCGGAGATTTCAAGCGCGGGCTGCTCGCCTACACCGAGGCGGAAACGCCGCATATCTGTCAGGAGCTGGAGCAGACCGGCGTGCTGACCGACGAGCTGCGCGCAGACATAGTCGAGGCGGCGCGGGACTATCTCGCACGCTTTCTCGGCGAGCGGTAAGGCGGTGACGGCATGCCCGGCGCAAAGGAAATTAAAAGCAGGATAAAGAGCGTGAAGGACACGCAGAAGATAACCAACGCGATGTATCTCATCGCCTCCACCAAGATGCGGCGCGCAAAGAGCGAGCTGGACGATACACGTCCGTATTTCAACGCTCTGCAGGCGGAGATAAAGCGCATATTCCGCACGGCGAGCGACATAGACAGCCGTTATTTCTACCCCGCCGACAGCGAGCCGGTGGACAACGGCACCTATGGCTGCCTCGTCATCACCGCCGACAAGGGTCTGGCGGGCGCGTACAACCAGAACGTGATACGCGAGACACAGCGCCTGCTGGACGCGCACGACGACGTGAAGCTCTTTGTTGTGGGAGAATACGGCAGACGTTATTTCCAGCGGCACGACATACCGATAGAGCACAGCTTTCTCTATACGGCGCAGAACCCGACAATCCAGCGCGCACGGGATATCTGCTCGCTGATACTCGGCATGTATGACCGCGGCGAGCTGCAAAAGCTCTTTCTCATGTACACCGACCTGAAAAACGGGCTGACCGAAAAGGCTGTGTCCACAAGGCTGCTGCCCTTCCACCGCGCGCAGTTTGCCTCCGCGCCGAAGGAGAACGAGCGCGCCGTGCGCGAGCCTTTTGAGTTCCGACCCTCCATCGGCATGATTTTGGACAATATCATGCAGAGCTATATAACGGGATATATATACAGCGCGCTGGTGGACAGCTTTTGCAGCGAGCAGAATGCGCGCATGACCGCCATGAGCTCCGCCAACCGCAACGCGGAGAAGATACTCGCCGGGCTGTCCGTACAGTACAACCGCGTGCGGCAGGCAGCCATAACGCGGGAGATAACGGAGGTCTCCGCCGGCGCGAGAGCGCAGAGACTGAAGCACGGAAAGGGGCTGACGGCAGATGAATAAGGGCATGATAGCCGAGATATCCGGTCCGGTAGTGGACGTGGTGTTTCGCGGCGGCTCGCTGCCGCGGATAAACGACGCCCTCGCCGTCACCGTCGGCGGCGAGGAGCGCATAATGGAGGTGGCGCAGCACGTCAGCAGCGACTGCGTGCGCTGCATCATGCTCGCCGGCAGCGACGGGCTGGCGCGCGGCGCCGAGGTGCGCGAGACGGGCGGCTGCATCCGCGTGCCCGTGGGCGAATGCACGCTCGGACGCATGTTCAACGTGCTCGGCGAGCCGATAGACGGCATGGAGGCCGTGCCCGGCTCCGCGCCGCGCATGGGCATACACGGCAAGCCGCCGAGCTTTGACAAGCAGCGCCCCGTGGTCGAGGTGCTGGAAACGGGGCTGAAGGTCATCGATTTGCTGGAGCCGTACCCCAAGGGCGGCAAGATCGGGCTGTTCGGCGGAGCCGGCGTCGGCAAGACGGTGCTGATACAGGAGCTGATACACAACGTCGCCATGGAGCACGGCGGCTACTCGATAGTCACCGGCGTCGGCGAGCGCAGCCGCGAGGGCAACGACCTCTGGACGGAGATGCGCGAAAGCGGCGTGGCGGCAAAGACGGCGCTGGTATTCGGTCAGATGAACGAATCCCCCGGCGTGCGCATGCGCGTCGCGCTGACGGGGCTGACCATGGCGGAATATTTCCGCGACGAAGCAGGCAAGGATGTGCTGCTCTTCATCGACAATATCTTCCGCTTCGTACAGGCGGGCAGCGAGGTCTCCACCCTGCTCGGGCGCATGCCCTCGGCGGTGGGCTATCAGCCCACGCTGGCAAGCGAGATGGGCGCGCTGCAGGAGCGCATCACCTCCACCGCCGCAGGCTCCGTCACCTCCGTGCAGGCGGTCTACGTACCAGCAGACGACCTGACCGACCCCGCGCCGGCGACCACCTTTACCCATCTGGACGCCACCACGGTGCTGAGCCGCAGAATTTCCGAGCAGGGCATATATCCGGCGGTTGACCCCCTCGCCTCGACCTCGCGCATATTGGAGGCGGACATCGTCGGTGAGGAGCATTACACCGTCGCCCGCCGCGTGCAGGAAACACTGCAGAAATACAACGAGCTGCAGGATATCATCGCCATACTCGGCATGGACGAGCTGAGCGAGGAGGACAAGCATACCGTTATCCGCGCGCGCAAGATACAGCGGTTTTTGTCTCAGCCCACCCACGTCGCGGAAAAGTTCAGCGGCGTGCCGGGCGTGTACGTGCCGCTGGCGGAGACGGTGCGCGGCTTTAAGGCTATCGTGGACGGCGAGATGGACAAATATCCCGAGGCGGCTTTTTTCAACGTCGGCGGCATCGACGACGTGGTGAAAAAGGCGGCGCGGCTGGAGGGCAGATAAGATGGCGGCGGTGTTCAACGTGCATATCCTCGCCGCCGACCGCGCGCTCTACGAGGGGCCGTGCGAGTCGCTGATCGTGCCGCTGCTGCAGGGACAGTACGGCGTGCTCGCCCGCCACAGCAATATGATCGGCGCGGTGGTGCCGGGCAAGCTGACCTTCCGCACGCCGGACGGCGAAACGCAGATAGCCGCGGTCTCCGCCGGAATGGTCAAGATAGAAAACAACGACGTGCTGGTGCTGGTGGACTCGGCAGAGCGCCCCGATGAGATAGATATCAACCGCGCCAAACGCGCGGAGGCGGAGGCAAAGGAGGCAATACTCCAGCAGCGCAGCCGCCAGGAATACCTCGCCGCGCAGGCAAACCTCGCCCGCGCGATAAACCGCCTGCGGGTGAAAAGCCGCTATACCATAGGAAGATGAGGTTCGGAAAATGCATACTGTCAATTTGAGCCATGGCGTGAACCTGAAAGAACTGCTCGGGAAATACGAAATTTCTCTCAGCTCTGTCGCCTGCATCAAGCTCGGTTATGACGGAAATATATACGTTCTGCTGAGCAGCCATATCCCCGAAAGAATAGACGGCATGTTTGTTAATACCGTCGCAAACAGCGAATATTCCGCGCTTGTACTGATCGCAGACTGGCAAAACGAGGAGATAATCTCTCATTCGCTCGTAAAGCTCGGCAGATACCGCATGAACTTTCATTTCCTTCAGCCCATCGGAGATGACTTTCTTCTGCTGGGCGCCAGATGCGCATACAGCAAAACGCGCGGTCCCGAGATGAATGCCGCCATCGTGAATTCTTCCGGCGAAATGCTTTGCGAGTTTTGTCTCGGCGACGGTATCGAAGACTGCATCGTTACAGCAGATGAAAGGATAATAACAAGCTATTTTGACGAGGGCGTTTTCGGCAATTACGGCTGGGACTCTCCGATAGGCAGCAGCGGTCTTGTCGTATGGGATCGCGGTGGAAATGTCCTGTGGGAGTCAAAGCGCAATATATATGACTGCTACGCGATAAATCTTGACGAGCGCGGCAGGCTTTGGTATTACTACTACGACGAGTTCAAGTTGGTGATGACAGACCTGCTCACGGAAAAGGAATATACGCCGGATATAGACGGCGCATCCGGTTTTCTCATCACTGCCGATATGGGGCATATCGTATTTGAGCGCGGATACGATCATAACGGAGAGTTTTCCATTGCCCCGATCCTCGGGGAGCGCCTCGGTAAATTCGAGCCGCTGCAGCTCGCCTGCGGCGACAAGCCCGTCAGCGTAAGCTTGTTTTCTTTTATTGGCTCCTTCTCTGTCTTTTCAGACGCCGAAAGTACGCTCTATATAAAAAGATTTATGTTTTGACTTGCACGCAAAAGGCACGGAGGAAAATCCTCCGTGCCTTTTTATATTTTCATTTCAAATATTCCCCGAACCATTTCAGCATCACGTCTATGTCGTGCAGCTTTTGCGAGACTGTTCTGCCGCCGTGGCTCGCCTCCAGATTTACCATCATCTTCACCGGCACGCCGCGCTCCAGCAGAGCGACGAACATCTGCTCCGCCTGCTCCGGCGGCGTGCTGCCGTCCCTGCCGTGCTGTATCAGCAGCGTGGGCGTCTTTACCCTGTCCGCGTATTTCAGCGGCGAATGCTGCCAGACCTTTTCCAAATCGCTCCACGGGTCGGCGCCTACCAGCGAATCGCCGTACCATCTTTCGTTTGAGGTGGCGTGCATGGTCACCCAGTTGGAGATCGACATGCGCGCTGCCGCCGCCCGAAATCTGTCCGTGTGCCCTATCACCCAGTTGGTCATGTATCCGCCGTAGCTCTGCCCCGTCACTGCCAGCCTGTCTCCGTCCAGCTCGGGATATTTCGCCAGCACGCCGTCGGTAAACGCCATGATATCCTCATAGTCGCCGACGCCCATGGCTCCGCTCACATTGCCGAACGCCCAGTCATAGGAGGTGGAGCCGCGCGGATTGCAGTAAAAGACGAAATAGCCCTCGCTTGCCCATCGCTGCATCTCGCTGTAAAAGGCGTCGCTGTAATGACCGTGCGGTCCGCCGTGGATGCTGAGTATGCCGGGATATTTTTTCCCCGCCTCAAAGCCCGCAGGCCGCAGCACCCAGCCGTCTATCTCCCATCCGCCGCTGCTCACCGTCAGACTCTCCGGCTCGCTGAAGGCGTATTTGCGATACAGCGGGGAGTTGTGCCGCGTCAGGCGCTTTGTCCTGCCGTTCTTATACAGATATACCTCCTGCATGCGGTTCTTTTCACGCCCCAGCAGCAGCACGCCCTGCTCCGTCGCGGCGGCGAAGGAGGGGTACACGCCGGGCGTGGCTATCTCCTCATACTCATGCCCGCCAAGCCAGCGGCACATCGCCGTCTCGCTGCGGCGGCAGCGAATGAACATATCGCCCGCGACGCCCTGCGTGACGTATTCCAGCCCCCAGTCCGGCTGCGCCTCCGTCCGCAGTCCGCCGCCGTTTTCATCGGCGGAGACTATGCGCACCAGCCCGGTATCCGCACCCTTTTCATTGACGAACACACCCGCCCAGATGCGTCCATCGCGCCGCGCGATGGAGAATACGTAGCACTGGCAGGTGAATATCTCGCGGTTTTCTCCCGTCGCCCAAATATGCTTGTACACGCCCGCCATGCCGTTTGAGTCGCGGTCGTAGATATGCCCGACATAGTAAAAGCCGTCGTCCGTCATTATCACGTCGCTGCTGCAAAACGGCATGTAGGTCTGCATGAGGTCGGGAGTGAGCTGCGTCAGCTTTTTCCGCCGCGCATCCCAGCGATACAGCGTGCGGCGCTTTTTGTTGACGTAACCGGCAGCGTCGTTTTGGAACGGATATTCGTCGTAAAACACCCATTTTGCCGCCGGTCTTTCGTCCGCGGCTCCGGCGTCGCGGGTCGCCCGCACGAGAAAATCGTCCCTGCCTATCACGCTGAGCTGCGCTCCCGCAAGCGGCACGGTCATATATTTTTCCGCCTCGCCGCCGTCTATCGGCAGGCGGTAAAACGCCGTGCTGCTTCCCGCCGCGTTTTTGTCCTCCTCGCTGCGCGCGGCGGCAAAAAGCACGCTGCCGCTGTCCAGCCATATCGCGCTGCCCGTCCTGCCGTCGTGCGTAAGGCGGCGGCTCTTGCCGCTCGCCGTGTCGAGCAGCCAAAGATATGCCTTCATGCCGTCGGCGGCGATATCGTCATGCGTCACGGTGTACAGCGCGTATCTGCCGTCCGGTGAAAGACGCAGTCCGGTGACGTTTTTCATCTCCTCATAGGCGGAATTTACGAATTTTTTCATATTTTTCTCCCTTTCTCAGCTTTTCTCCGGCGGCAGCAGCGGGCGCAGCCGGCGGCAGCGCACGCTGAGTCCGTCCTCCCCGCGCTCCGTGCGCTCCTCCATGACGCTGCGGCTTTCCAGCAGGCATTCCACGCCCGAACGCAGGTGCGACAGATGCGCCCTGCCGCACGCTCCGGCGTATTCGCCCTGCGCCGTCTCGTCCGCCGCCTCCGCCGTGAACATCATGGTTATCACCCACGGATAGCTGACGGAAAAATAGGGGTGGCGCGGATCATAGCGCGATGGCACCCAATAGGTCAGCAGCGCGTTCTGATATTCAAACGGAAACAGTCCGTCGATGCCGTCCCAAGAATATTTTTCAAACCGTTCGCGCCATTCCTCCCCGGCGGCGACATATTCCGCGTCGTCGGCATAGCCCGCCGCCACGCGGCGCGACCACTCGCGGCTGAACGCCTTGTTGGCGGAATACGCCTCCTCGTCCACATGGAAATAAAACACGCACAGACGGCTGCGCGGCAGCCAAAGCCCCTTGTATTCCGCAAGCTGACCGAATATGTCGTTCTTCTCGTGATGCGGCACGCCGTGCAGGTCGAGATAGACGTCCGGCAGACGCTCGCGCAGCAGCCGCGTCACTGCCTTGGCGCCGGTGTGTATCGTATCATCCTTGAAATAGTTCGGCATCAGATCCGCCGCCAGCGCGTTGGTATAGCAGCAGCACAGCTCCCAGTTGGGGTGCTCCTGCGCCAGCTCCCAGTGCAGCGCGGCGCCGTCCGCGTTTTCCACCGGCAGCAGCACCATGTTCAGCCGGTCGCCGATACCGGCGTATTCCCCGTTGTGCAGCAGCTCCTTGATAAAGGCGAATATGCCGTTTGTGGCGGAGACCTCATTGGCGTGGTGCCGTCCGGCGATGATTACCGACGGCAGGTGCAGCAGCCTCTTTGTGCGGGAGACATAGCCCCGCATGGCGCTGCGCGGCTCCACGGCGTATATCGCCCTGCCCTGATAGCTCTGCCCTGCCTTGTATACCCGCAGCTCCGGCACGCGGCGCAGCCGCTCTATCACGGCGGCATAGGCATCGTAGCCTATCAGCCCCTCCGTCGGGATATCTGCCTCTGCCGCGCTCAATGGCTGCGGCTGCGGCATGCGCGGCAGTGCCGCGCGGTATTCCTCATCCGAGCGGACGTCGCGCAAAATCAGCTCTCCGTAGCCTTCCAGCATCGCCGCCAGCTCGGTAAAGCCCTCCTCCGTCAGCGCCATGAGCGCCGCGGCTATGGCGGGATCGCAGCCCTCCGTCTCAAGGCGCAGCCGCAAGCCGCCCGCCGCCGCTTCCACGCGGCGCAGGCGCACCTCCCGCGGCGGCGCAGCATGCGAAGGCTCCCTGCCGTAAGGCAGCTTCAGCGTCATTTTGAGCGTGGGCGCGCCCTCGCGCACATGCACGCAGGGCAGCACTATCCCCGGCTCGCTGAACGGCTTTCCGCCGCACTGCACTCCGTACTGCGCGAAAAATCGCTGTCCCACGCGGTGCAGACAGTTGTGCAGCGCCTCCGCCGCCGAGATACGGTCGGTACGCAGCCCCAGCTCGCGGTCGGGCGCGCTGACGCCCGCCTCCACCTCCAGCCGCGAGAAAAACGGCTGGTCGCATATCTGCGGCGCTCTGCCAAGCCGCTCCTCCGTAAAGCGCCGCGCCCGCGGCAGTATTTCCGTCTGAAAAACGTCCCAGATATGCTCTATATCTGTCTTTATCCTCTCCTCCAGCAGCACGCTGCCGTTCACGCTGACGCGGAGCCAGCCCGTCTCCGGCAGGGCGCTGCCCAGCTCCGGAAACTCGTCCAAAAACGGGCGTTCGCCCGTCGGTACCCGCAGCGTGTCGCGCAAAATCAGCTCTCCGTCCGCTCCGTAAGCCTCCGCTTCGTAGGTAAGCTCCTCCTCGCCGCTATACGCTTCAAAGCTCACCTCGTCCCGGCTTATCCCCAGCAATGGTGCGATCAGCTCGTCCGCAGGATAAAGCGCCTGCAGCCAGCGCGGTGGCTTTTCCACGTGCTTTTCCCCGCCGGCGCGGGTATACGGGTCGAAGCGCACCAGCACGCGGCTGACCGCGCCAATCTTTGCGGCGCGAGGCGCAAAATCCTCCTCCAGCCAGCTCTCGCCCTGCTTATAGGCGCATATCAGCGACACGCGCTCCGCCTCCGCGCCGCGCTGCCTCAGCTCCCGCTCCAGCTCCTTCTCCAGCCGCTCGCGCACCTCCCTGTCCTTGCAAAGCGCGCCAGTGACCGTGACGCGGTCGCCCGCCGCCATGTGCGGATATACCCGCTCCGCAAGCAGCGCACGCGCCGCGGCAAGCTCGTCCGGCAAGGCGAACTCGCGCGTTTCCGCGCTGTAAAAATCCTTGTGGATATGAAACTCCGTGCCCCCCCATCGGGCGCGGAATTTTTCTATATCGGCGCCCGCCGGCAGCAGCAGGCTTTCCGCACCGTACGCCTGCATATATGCCGCGTGTCCGTCCGCCTCGCGCAGCGCCAGCGCGCCGCCGATGTGCCGCGCGGCGTCGCACACGCGCAAATCTCCCGCCGCCAGCGGGAAGCGCGTGACAAAGCTGCTCATAAATGCCGTCAGCTCCGCGCCTCCGCCCGTCACGGTGATGAGCCGGTGCGGCTCGCTCGCCGTCAGCTCTATCCCCGCCGCGCCGACGCCGCTGAACACGATGCAGTCCGTCCCGCCGCAGCTCTCCGCCGCCGTGAGCGGAAAGCTGACTCCCGCAGACTCCATGCCCAGCCGAAAGGCGAGGTCGCACGCCGCACGGCACGCCGCATCGTCCATATCGTCCGGCAGCACGAGCCGGCAGTCCAGCTTGTCCGGCAGCCCGTCGCGATCGTCGTCCCTGAGCAGCCAGCCGTATTCAAAAAGCTGCTCCAGCCCGCCTCCCTCCGCAGGCATGCGTATATCGGCGCGGATATCGTCATATGCCGAGGCATAGCCCTGCGGACGCTGCGCCGCCCGCGGCGCGGCAAGATATTTTTCGGCTATCTCCGCCAGCGTTTTCGCCTGATCCCCCTCTGCGGAGACCGGCACTATGCCGCCGCCCTCCGGCGCGCAGCCGATGGCGAAATACAGCGTATCCGCCTCCTGCACTCCGTCCGGCGTGACCGTCACGGGGAACTCCGCCGACATCGAGCCGAAGCCCAGAAAATGCGCCAGCTCCACCGCAAAACGCCGCGTCCTGCCGTCGGCGTCCGCCGCCAGCATCAGCCTGTATCGTCTGTTTGTCATTATCCAGCGTCCTCTCTGCACAAAATACATGCCGCCATGTGTCCCGGCTCTGTCTCATACAGCGGCACGTCCGCCGCCGTGCAGACGTCCGTCCTAAGCGGGCATCGCCCGGCAAAGCGGCAGCCCGACGGTGGATTTACGGGGTTGGAAACCTCGCCGCGCAGCAGCTCCGTCTGCTTGTCCCGCGCCTCCAGCACCGGCTCCGGCAGCGCGCTGAACAGCGCCTTGGTATAAGGGTGCTTCGGGTCGTCGAAAATTTGGTCGCTGCTGCCCATCTCCACGCATTTGCCCAGATAGGTCACCATTATATTTGTACTGATGTGCTTGACGACGCTGAGGTCGTGAGTAATGAACATATAAGTCAGCCCGCGCTCGTCCTGAAGATCCATCAGCAGATTGAGTATCTGCGCCTGAATGGACACGTCCAGCGCGCTCACCGGCTCGTCGCAGACGATGAACTCCGGATCCAGCGCCAAAGCGCGCGCCACGCCGATGCGCTGCCGCCTGCCTCCGTCCAGCTCGTGCGGGTATGAGCCTGCCACGCGCTGCGCCAGCCCCACGGTCTCCATCAGCTCAGCCACCTTTTTATATCGCCCGTAGCGGTCGCCGTGCATATGATTTATCCGCATGGGATCCGCGATAAGGTCAGCCACGCACATGCGCGGATTGAGGCTGGAATACGGGTCCTGGAATATCATGCTCATGCGCGTGCTTATCTTCCTCCGCTCCGCGCGGGAAAGCCCGCCCATGTCCTGCCCGTCGAACAGCACTCTGCCGCCCGTCGCCTCGTGCAGCCCGATCACCGTGCGCCCCAGCGTGGACTTGCCGCAGCCGGACTCGCCCACGACGCCCAGCGTTTCGCCGCGCATGATGCTGAAATCTATGCCGTCCACGGCATGCAGCATGCCGCGCGTGCGCTTGAAATATTTCTTCAGTCCCTCCGCCTGTACCAGCGGTATGCTTCTGTCACTCATGCGCTTCACCTCCGAACAGATGGCACTTCAGCCGGTGTCCGTCTCTCTCGCTCTCCGCCGGCTCCTGAGTGCGGCAGATTTCCATGCATTTCGGGCAGCGGGGCGAAAACTTGCAGCCCTCCGGCAGCGCCGTCGGGTCGGGCATCAGCCCCTCTATCGGCGTGAGCCTGCGCGCCTTGCTGCGCACATTCGGTATCGCGCCGAACAACCCCTCCGTATAGGGATGATGGTCGCCGGGCGAGAATATCTGCTGTACGGAGCCGTATTCCACTATCTGTCCGGCATACATCACCGCCACGTCGTCGCAGGTCTTGACCACGATGCCGAGATCATGCGTTATCATCAGCAGCGCGGTTCCGAGCTTTTGCTTCAGCTCGTCTATCAGCGCCAGCACCTGCGCCTGTATCGTCACGTCCAGCGCCGTCGTCGGCTCGTCAGCGATGAGTATGTCCGGCGAGCAGGCAAGCGCGATGGCTATGACTATGCGCTGCTTCATCCCGCCGGAAAACGCCAGCGGATAATCCTTCTTGCGCTCGGCGGGTATGCCCACCAGCTCCAGCACCTCGTCCACGCGGGCGTCTATTTCTCGCTCGCTGCGCTTTTCCGAATTGTGTATCTTCAGCGACTCCTTTATCTGGTCGCCCACTGTCATGATCGGATTGAGCGCCGTCATCGGGTCCTGAAAGATCATGGAGATTATCTCGCCGCGGATAAGATTCATCGTTCTGTCCGGCAGCGCCATCACGTCGTCGCCTCGAATGTATATCTCGCCGCCCGCGACATGACTCACCCTGTCCGGCAGCAGCCGCATGAGCGCCAGCGCCGTCGTCGTCTTGCCCGCGCCGGTCTCGCCCACCAGTCCCAGCGTCCTGCCCTTTTCCAGGCGGAAGCTGATGCCGTTGACCGCGCGCACCACCGCGTCGTCCGTGCGGTATTCCACGTACAAATCGCGCACATCTATCGCCGCTGCATTTGCTTTCGTATCCTTCATCACGTCCACCTCAGTCCTTCAGTCTGGGGTCGAGCGCGTCGCGCAGCCCGTCGCCCATCAGGTTGATGCTCATCGCGGTCACCACTATCGCCAGCCCCGGTATTATCGTATAATACGGAGCCTGCCGCATGAACGGCTTTGAGGCGGAGACTATCGCGCCCCATTCCGCCGTCGGCTGCTGCACTCCGAAGCCGAGGAAGGAGAAGCCCGCGCACGCCAGTATCGTGCCGGATACGGAGGACGCCATCATTATGATGATTGGTCCCAGCGCGTTCGGCAGGATATGGCGCAGGATTATGATGAAATTATTGGTGCCGTATGAGCGCGCGCACTGGATATATTCCAGATCGGTGAGGTTGATGACCGTCGCGCGGACAAAGCGCGCATAGCCCGGCACGCCGGTGATTATCATCGCCCAAAGCAGGTTTTCCATGCCGACTCCCATCGCCGTGACCATCGCCAGCAGCAGAAGCATGCCGGGTATGGAGGCGATGAGGTCGAAAAGCCTCATTATCACGTTGTCCAGCCAGCCGCCGAAATAGCCGCACACCGCGCCGATGAATGCGCCTATCGCCAGCGGCGCCACCGTTGCCGCGATGCCGAGAAAGATCGACACGCGCGAGCCGTGGATCACGCGGGCAAAGAGGTCGCGCCCCAGATTGTCCGTACCGAAAAGATGCTCGGCGGAGGGCTTTTCCAGCGGCATGCCGGTGAAGCTGTAGCACAGCGACTCGTCCACTATCACGTCGGCGAATATCATCACCAGCAGGATCACGGCGAATATCGCCAGCCCGATCATGGCGGGCTTGTTTTTCCTGAACAGCCGCCATATCTCCCTGCCGCGGCTCTTCTTTTTAAAGGGCATTTCTTTCTTGCTCATATCCCCGTCCTCCTCATTGCTTTACGAACTTTGCCTTGACGCGCGGGTCTACCGCGGCGGAGGCGAGGTCGAGCAGCACCACTATAACGCAGAATATCACCGCCAGAAAGATGCTGCAGCCCATGACCACGGGCACGTCCTTGGACTGTATCGCGTTGACTATCACGCTGCCCAGCCCGGGCATAGCGAACACCGTCTCCGCGATGACCGTGCCGCCCAGCATCATGCCGAAGGAGATGCCCACCTGATTGAGCACCGGCAGCATGGCGTTGAGAAACGCATGCCGCCATATCACCGTGCCCTCCGCACAGCCCTTGGCGCGAGCCGTGCGGACAAAATCCTGACGTATGGACTCCAGCATGGTGGTGCGCGTCAGGCGCTGCAGCCCCGCCGAGGCGAGTATCGCCGAGCACGCCACCGGCAGGACGTAGCCCTTCCAGCTTTCTACGCCGCTGGAGGGCAGCCAGCCCAGCTTGAGCGAGAAAAGCAGTATCGCTATCATATACACCCAAAAGCCGGGAAACGCCGCCAGCGACACGCTGACCACGCGGACGACATTATCCAGCGCGGAATACTGCTTTACCGCGGACAGCACGCCCAGCGTGACGCCTATCACCGCGTAAGCTATCACCTGCAGCACCGTCAGCTTCAGCGTATAGGGAAAGTTGAGCCGTATCTTATACACCACGCTGTCCCCGTTCTGATACGAGCTGCCGAAGTCGAAGCGGGTGACGATGTCCCGCACGTAATTGAACAGTCTCTCGATGAACGGGCGGTCATAGCCGAGCCGGTGGTTCAGCTCGCGTATCTGCTCCTCCGAGGCGCCCACGCCGAGTATCCGCTGCGCCGGGTCGCCCGGTATGATGTTGATGATGGTAAAGACTATCACCGTCACGCCTAAGATTATCGGTATGATGAGCAGAAACCGCTTTATCGCGTATTTTAACATGTTCTGTCCCCCTTTACAGGAGCGCCGCCCCGCAAGTCAGAGGGGCGGCGCGCTTTACCGTAATTGTGCTGTTTATTCCCAATAAGCCGTAATCAGGTCGATGCCGCTCCATATCGGGTCGAAGTGCAGATCCTTTGCGCCGACGGCGTATGCCGCAGGCACGCAAAGCCCGATGGCGGTGCTTTCGTCCACGATTATCTCGTAGGCTTCCTTGATGACTCTCTCATATTCGGCGCGGTCCTGCGTGGTCATGGCGACCTCTGCCAGCTCGTCCACACGGGCGTTGCTGAAATGCGAGAAGTTGTAGAGCTGCCCCGTGCCGTACAGGCATCTGAGGTTCTCCGCCGCGGAGACGTAGCCGGAATGGCTTATGATACAGGCGGTGAAGTTGCCGCTCATGACCGCCTGACTCATGGTGTTGCCCTCGAGCTGAACTATTTCGCACTCGATGCCGACCTCAGCCAGACACTGCTTGACTATCTCCGCCGAGCCGTTGGCGTTGCCTCCGTACAGCTCGCCGATGTTTATCGGAGTCTGAAGCCCGCTCTGGGCTATCAGCTCCTTTGCCTTCTCCACGTTATAGGAGTATTTCTCCAGTCCGGCGGGCAGCTCCATATCCAGACCGACGAACTTGACGGTGCTGCTCTTGGAGCTGACATAGCCGCTCGATATCGCGTTCTCCAGCGCCTGATAATTGAGCGCGTAGGCTATCGCCTGCCGCAAGGTCTTGTTGCTCAGCGGCTCGCTGTTCGGATTGAGCACGAGCTGCGGTCCTACCTGCGAGATGCCCTCCTTCATCGCCAGCTTGGAATCGTCCTTTACCAGCGTGATATTGGCGCCCTGGACATTGCTGATGAAGTCTATCTCTCCGCTCTGCAGCGAGATGACCATAGTGCTCATGTCGGTGATGGTGCGGATACGCACCGTCTCTATCTGCGGCAGCTTGTCGCCCCACCACTCGCTCTTGCGCTTGAGGGTGTAGGTGCCGGTCGCCTCATCGATGCTGTCAAGGGTATACGGTCCGCTGCCGACGGGGTTTTTGATGTACGCTTCCTTATCCGCGTCGTAAAGCTCCGGATTGAATATCGCCACCATGTACCAGCAGCCCGGCGCGCTCGCCCACGCGCTCTTGAGATTGAAGGCGACGGTGTGCTCGTCGCGCACCTCGATGCTGTCTATCATTTCCACATAGCTCATGGTGTAGGGGTTTGTAAAATGACGCTCGAAGCAATTCTTGACGTGGTCGGCGGTGACGGCGCTGCCGTCGGAATATACCGCCTTTTCATTGAGATGGAACACCCACACGGTACCGTCCTTCTCCGTTTCCCAGCTCTTGGCAAGATTGGGACGGTAGGAAAGCGAGAGGTCGTCCGCCACCACAGTATCCACCAGCGTGCTGTACACATTCTGGAATATCTGACTCTGCGTGCCCATGTACCAGTTCACGGGGTCAAAATCGGGGATCATGTAGCTGTTGGCGAAGGTGATGTCCGTACGCTTGTTTGCATTTTCGCCGCCCTGCTCCCCGCCGCTCGGTTGGTTATTGTTCTGCGGCTGTTGCTGCTGTCCTCCCTCGGAGCCGTTGCCTCCGGTCTCGCTGCTGCAGCCCGCCGCCAGGGCGAAAAGCATCAGCGCCGCCAAAAGCAATGCCGTGATCTTTTTCATGATGTTTCCTCCTTATCTTGCTTTTCCGTTTTCATCTACCATGTTAGCTACCATGGTAAGTTGCCCAAAATAAAAACCAGATAGTCTCTGTTCGCTTTTAAAATATCATTCTTTGCGCCAGCCGTCAACAGTTTTTGTCAATTTTGTAGATATCTATAAAAAACTCGTCTTATTTTTATGCAAAATGACGATTACTCTATCGGCAGCTCGGAAAGATAATCCACCGACCCGCTGTTGAAGGTTATCCTGTCCCGCATATTGGGATAGATGTCCCAGAACAGCCACTTTATCGCCTCTTTTACGTCCTGCCGGATAAGCGCCTCGATTATCTCGCGGTGGCAGTTCGGCGCGTCATAGACCTTTTCCTCATACTCGCCGGGCTTGTACACTATCTTGCCGCTCTGATAGAACTTCTCCACCTCGACCGGCGAGAGCTTGCAATGCAGACGCTCTATCATATCTGCCATCACGCGGTTGCGCGAAAGCCGCGCCAGCTCGCAGTGAAAGCGCATGTTCTCAAAATATATCGCGTCCGGATCTCCCTCGTCCCGCTCCAGCAGCTTGTAAAGCCCGGCGAACTCCTCCACATAGGCGGAAAAGACGCTGCGCTGCAGCGCCGCGCTCTCCAGCACAAAGCGGGTGTAGCGCGCCTCCGACGCCTCACGGTCGTCCAGCAGACGGACTATATACCCCTTGCTGGGAAATTTATTCAAAAAGCCCTCCGAGACCAGCCTGCCCGCCGCCTCGCGCGCCGGCGTGCGGCTGCAA
This sequence comes from Clostridia bacterium, assembly GCA_017453985.1. GTDB lineage: Bacteria > Bacillota > Clostridia > Oscillospirales > Butyricicoccaceae > RGIG3726. Next base: position 249 of record JAFTDT010000111.1, on the reverse strand, counting down.
TCGTAGCGGTCGGCAAACATCTGCTCGCTTATCATCTCATTCACCGGCAGCCGCCTGAGCATGAGGTCCTTCTTCATATCCTTATATACGCGCTCTGTCAGGTCTTTTCCTTTCATATCGAGGCTCCTTAATGCAAATCTGTTTAAAAACATTTTACCATACACTCTTGACGTTGTCAAAGAAATATGATAAATTAACCATACTCATTACCATGGTATATGGCGAGCAATGAATCAATGCCGCAAGACG
>JAFTDT010000110.1 GCA_017453985.1 Clostridia bacterium | reverse complement strand
GTCGCTCACCTTCGGCGCTCCGATTTGGGCGTGAAAATCTTCGGCACAAAGGAGCTGTACCGGCTGGAGTTTTTGAAGGACGGAAAAAGGCTCAGTGTGATAAAGGTGATGACGCCGAAGGATCCGGACAGCGTTGAGCAATCAAGCTTGAATGGGGCATGGAAGAAAATGGGCGATAAATACGTCGTCATGCGCCGCGGCGGTAAATGGTTCAATTTCGGTCCGAACTTCTTCGGCGATTTGGAAAGCATATTGAACGAGTGACGCAGCTATGGCAATTAGAATTATACTGCTGATAGGGAATGTCCTTTTAATCATATTTTGGATAATCTTCTGTATATCGCTTTATTCAGAGGGCTATACAGGGCAGTATTATTGGCTCGGCGGTTGTACAATAATAACCTCAACAGGAATCAGCATAGTACAGATTCAGGAAATTCTCCGTCTGCGCAAAAGCGGTAAGGACGACCGCTGAAATCAATTTTCTTGCAATTGATCATCAAGAGGTATCCGCATTTTGTATTTCAAAATGCGGATACCTCCACAATAAACCTACTAAAGCTTCGGAGGTCAAGATATGAAAAGAAAATCTGTAATAATCATGCTTGCGCTCGCCGTCCTGCTGCTTTTGTCCTCATGCGGCGGCATGGATTGGACGAGCGACGGGACGGAGCTGCGCACGAGCTATGAAGGCACGGAGTTTATATTCGAGCCGTCGTGGGACGGCAATACCGCCGAGGGCGTGGTGCGCTCCGTAAGTGATTTTCTGCGGGTTTTCGGGCTTGCCGAGGGACGGACGGTGCAGGTTTGCGGCGAGGACGCGGAGCCTGCGCCGGAGGCGGCGACGCTGCGTCTCGAAGCGAATAAAGCGCCGGAGCTGACGGACTACTGGGCGCTTTATCAAAGCGCAAAGGAGAATATCCCCGACTACGGCATGGCATACGCCGCCGTCGCCGCCGTGTGCGAGGCGCGGAAGCTCTGCCTCGTGGAAGCGGAGCATACGGACGCGGAGCTGGCGAAAAAGCTCGCATATCGGGACCGCATGTATATACTTGACCTCACCATGCCGCTTTTTGACGAGCGCTTTATCGGCGAGAAAAATGCCGCCCTCGCGCATGAAACGGCGGCAGCCCTCGGACGATTTGCCCTGAGCGGGCGGGGTGAGCAGGAGCTGCTGCGGCTGATAGAGGCGGACGAGGCGGAAAAGACCGCGCTCAAAAACGACTGGCTGCGCTCCGCCGGAGCGAGCGATACATATGAGCCCTTCGCTCTGCTGGCATATGAGCGCAGCGAGGGCGAGTTCCGCGAGGACTATCCCTATCTGCTGCGATGCGGCGACGCGGTGTGGCACTTTGCCTCCAAGGACGTGCAAGATGAGGGCTATGCGGACTTTATCCGCAGCTTTCTGCGCCTGGAGGAGCTGCGTCCGCTCGACTTTGCCGACGCGCGCGAGGCAATGCGCGAGGACATAGACGGAGAACTCCAGCCCGCCGATATTTACACGGCTTTCTTCGAGGAATCGGACTATGGCGGACAGTATTTTCCAAAAGAAAAGCGCATTAAAGTTTATCATGATTGGATCGATGCGCATTGGTCGCTGCTGCACGAGTATATCCATTATCTGCGGCATGAGCATGCCTCTTCTGTCAACCCCTTGGATATAGAGGGAATAACGGAAGCGGTCGCCTCTTTTGAATGCGAAAACCGAATGCGGCAATCCCCCTACCTTGATGAAACTCCATACGATATGGAAGAATGGCGCGAAATAGGCGTCTGGGATGCGGAAAAGCTACACATGAGTTTTCCTCTTTATAATATTTGGAGATCACTGAGATATTATCTCGGACATGCAGGAAGGGACTACTATCCGTATCGTTCGATTGGTCAAAATGAAATTGAAACGCCTGCCGACCGACATGACGCCATGGCAAATCTGTCCTATGAGGAAGGCGCCGCTATGATATGGTATATGTTTGAAACCTACGGACGCGAGGAGGTTCTGACCCACTGTTATGACGTGGAAAATATGCGCGAAATGTGGGGCAAGAGCTTTGCGGAGGTCTACAAGGACTTCGGCGCGTGGCTCATAGAGCAAGACAAAATAAACGGCTGGGGGCTGACCGACTGAGCCGCGCGGCATAAGCGAGCCGTTTTTTAGAAAAACTCTTTTCTAATATAATCAAAATCGCCTCGGAGAAGCTTCTCCGAGGCGATTTTGCACACAAAATAAGCTTCCTGCGCCTTGAATGCTTAAAATTTTATACCGTTTTCTTCAAAAAATCCACTTGACAAGCCCGCAATGGTTAGATATAATTAACTTCAGTTAGTTTTTACTAACTCATTTTTAATAAAGGAGATGCCATATGAAAAAGAGTCTCAGAAAGCTTGTCGGCATCCTGCTTGCCGCCGCGCTTGTTTTCTCCCTTTCCGCCGCCTCCTTTGCGGCTGAAATCGGGACAGATATCGCGGGACACGCGCAGGAGAGCGCCATGAAAAACTTCATCGCCCGCGGCTATCTGCGCGGCGACGGCACCGGCAAAATAAACCCCGATTCCACCATCACCCGCGCCGAGTTTGCCGCACTGGTCAACCGCGTCACCGGCTACAATGTCAAGAGCGCGGACATCGCCAAGTATACCGACGTAGCCGATGGCTCGTGGTACCGCGACGATTTTGCCGTCGCGCTGAGAGCAGGCTATATGATAGGCACAAGCGCCACCACTATGGACCCCAAGGGCACGCTGACCGCGCAGCAGGTGGACATCGTCGTTTCCCGTCTGCTGGGCAGGGAGAGCGCCTCGACCGACCGCAGCCCCATCTCCCGCGCCAACGTGGTGAACATTCTCAACAGCAATCTTGAAGCCATTGAGGGCAAGGGACTGCCGACGACGGGCACCGTCTACGGCACCGCCACCCTCACCTATGCGGAGTTTTACGCCGGCGACGTCAGCTCCACCGAGAGCTATGACGCCATCACCTCCGCAACCACAGGCAAGTCCTCCACGCTGAAGAACACCTATTCCGACTTTGTCAGCGCGGAGAAGAACCCCAACGGCTATAAAATCCTCGGCGTCAAAAACGTCCCCGTGGCAGTCGCGGGCAAGGACGCCGCGGCGTACAAGCGCATCAATCCGAGCTTTGTCGCCACTGCCGAGACCCCCGCGCAGTACAAGACCGTGACCGTCTCCGGCGGCAAGGCGGCATACTCCGCCACCGTCTGGAACGTCAAGGACACCGTGAAGAACGCCCGCGCCGCGCTCAAGACCGGCTCTGTCTGGGGCGACTATGAGATAGACGTTTTTGACAACGAGGGCGACGGAGCCAAGAATTATCTCCGCCGCGACCGTCAGGACGGATGGGCAATCAACTCCTATATCATGGGCATCATTCTGGAGACCTCCGACGGATTCAAGGTGGGCATGCAGTACCTCCAGAACATCTGGGTGCAGCCCTATGAGGTTTCCTTCAACGTCACTGCCGACAATACGCACAACACGCACATAGCCGGACAGGACAACCTTGCCGAGACCGACAAGCTCGTCGGCAAAACGGTGACGAAAATAACCTACATCATGCCGGACTGCTCGTACGTCTATGAGTTCGACGGCATCTACATCAAACCGATACATGCGCCTGTCCGCGGCGCCTTTGCCGCCGACAACTCCGCCTTTACCGTCGAGGCGCCGACTGATCTGACGAATGCCAAGCTCACGGTGAATTACACCACCGGCTCCGGCAGGCAGCGCAATATCACCGCGCTCTACGACGGCGAGTTGAAGGCGTCCGTGCCGCTCGATACCGCGGCGCTTGCCGCGGCGGACGAGGGCGGCGTATTCTCCGCCACCATCTCCAGCGATAACTTTGCCGACATCGCGGTGAAGTTTGCCATGACCGCCACGGAGAAGGCGCAGCTTGAGGAGCTGGTGAAGAAGGCTGAAAACGTGCTGAAGTCCCACGACGACGCGGGCGTGCGCGAGCATCTCGCCGAGGCGAAGGAGCTGCTGGCAGACGCCTCAGCCACATCCTCTGACGCGCAGGTACTGATACGCGAGCTGAACGGACATCTTTCCGTATACGAAAGCTCCGAGGGCGGACGCGGCGGCTCCGGCGGAAGCGGACGCGGCGGACACTGAGCATAAAAAATCACCGTTCTGCGGGGAGGGGGCTGTCCCCTCCCCGCTTTTTTATAAGGAGGACAGCCTATGATATTTCTCATTTCTCTGGCGCTGGCGCTGCTGCTCGTGCTTGCTCTCGGCAAGCCGCTGCGCAGCCGCCCCGTGCCGTTTTACCTGATTTTTACCGCGATAGCCGCCGCGGTAATCGTCTGCACCTACGCAAACGTGCGGTTCCCCGCCTGGTTCGGCACATGGGTCTTTCCCGTCTTCGCGCGCGGCGCGCTGGCAGGCTCGCTCTTCGTGCTGGTCATGGCGGCGGGCGCCTTTCCCGCCGGCTCGCGGGGCGCCAAGACGCTGATGCCCGTGCGCGCCCAGCTCTCTATTATCGCCTGTATACTGACGCTGGGGCATAACGTCGCCTACGGCAAGACGTACTTTGTCATGCTGCTGACGCGGCCGCAGCGCATGCCCGTCACCACTCTGCTGGCGGCGATATGCTCCATCGTCATGATAATCATCATGCTGCCGCTTTTCGTTACCAGCTTTGCCTCCGTGCGCCGCAGAATGGACGGCAAACGCTGGAAGCGCTTGCAGCGCCTCGCCTATATCTTTTACGCGCTGCTTTTCTGCCACATCATGCTGCTCGCCGTGCCCTACGCTATAGATGGCAGACAGGGCTACCGGCTGACTGTGTTCGTCTACGGCGCGGTGTTCATCGCCTATGCCGTCTGCCGTCTGATGAAGCGCGCGGCGGCGAAGACCCGCACGCAGGCGGCGCTGCCCAAGCGCCAGCTCGGCGGCGTGCTCTGCGGCGTTCTGGCGGCGGCGCTGATGCTCGGTGCAGTCTCTCTCGGCGGCGGCGCGGCGGCGGACGCCAAGCTCTCCGCCGAGGGCGGCGTCCCGACGCAGCAGACTGCCGGCGACACCAAGGTTACCCGCTCCGCGGAGGACGCCCCGCCGGTTGAGCAGCCCCCCGCGGAGGATACCCCGCCGGAGGACGAGCCGCAGCCCACGGACGACGAGACTGCACCGATGGATGAGCCGGTGAATAAGTCGGCAGATGAGCCGACGGATGAGCCTCAGCCCGCAGAGGATGAACATGAGCCGGAACCCGCGCCTGAGCCTGCTCCCGCGCCTGAACCCGAGCCTGAACCCGAGCCGGAGCCGAAACCTGAACCCGAGCCGGAGCCGGAGCCTGTGCGCATCTACAAGGACGGCACCTTCAGCGGCAGCGGACTGGGCAACACCGGCACCTCCGACGACGTGACCGTTTCCGTCACCATCAAGGACGACCGCATAGTTTCCATCTCGATAACCGGCTTTAAGGACGACCTTGCGTATTTCGACCCCGACATCGAGGGCGCGCGCATGATAAGCGCCATGCTGGGCGCACAGAGCGCGAACGTGGACGCCGTTTCCGGCGCGACGTACTCCTCCGAGGGGCTTATCGACGCCGTAAAAGCGGCGCTGGCAAAAGCGAAAAATTGACGCAACGCCTCCTTCAGCGAGATGACAACGCAAAAGGGCTGCCCTTCGGCAGCCCTTGTTTATACGCAAAAAGGTAATTGCTGTAAGTGTAATATCTCAGCCCAAAGCTCCAATTCATCGGTCATTTTCATCTGCTTTTGAGCGATATTCAATCAGGCATTTTATGAAAGCCGCTATCCATACCACAGCGCAAAGTATATTCATTGTAAACAAGAAAATAAAATCATCATATTCTTTATATGTTACGCCCATGATTGCTCTAATCGTCCAAATAACCGCACAAGCTCCATATAAAATTACCGTGCTCCGTTTGGGCTTTTTCACAACAAATCACCTCGTCAAATCCCTTCTGCTTTATCCCGATTTTCTTACCGTTTCCTTATCAAAATACAGCAAAGGGATATGCACTTCACCTTCATGCCCTCGCCAGTATCTCGGCTATCTGCACGGCGTTGACCGCCGCGCCCTTGCGGAGCTGGTCGCCGCAGCACCACAGGCACAGCTCGTTTTCATGGCACAGTCCGCGCCGCACACGCCCGACCATCACGAGGTCCTGCTCCGAGCTGTCCAGCGGCGTGGGAAAATCCCGCCCGTCAAACGGAGCGACGGCGCAGCCCGCGCCGCGCGATATCGCCTCCATCGCCTCCTCCGGCGAAACGTCCCTCTCCGTCACCACGCTGAGCGAGATGGAGTGCGAGCGCATGACCGGCACGCGCACGCAGGTGCAGCTCACCCGCAGCTCTGGCAGGTGCAGTATGCGTCTGCCCTCATTCTGCATCTTCATCTCCTCGTCGGTGAACATGTTTTCCTTATATTTGCCGATATACGGCACCACGTTGCCCGCTATCCGGCAGGGGAATACCTTCCCCGCCGGCGCCGGCTCGCCCTTTGCCAGCGCGGAGAGCTGCTCCTCCAGCTCCGTCAGTCCCTCCTGTCCCGCGCCGGACACCGCCTGATAGGTGGAGGCGACCACGGTCTTTATCGGCGAGAGCTCCGCGATCGGCGCCAGCGCCACCATTGCGATGATGGTGGAGCAGTTGGGATTGGCGATGATCCCCTTGTGCGCAAGCGCGTCCGCGCCGTTTATCTCCGGCACGACCAGCGGCACCTCCGGCTCCATGCGGAACGCCGAGGAATTGTCGATGAACACCGCACCGGCGGCGGTGATATGCGGCGCCAGCTCACGCGCGCGGGCGCTGTCCACCGCGCCCAGCACGATATCCATGCCGGCAAAGGCGTCTGGCTGCGCCTCCCGCACCTCTGCCTCCGCGCCGCGGAAGCTTATCTTCTTGCCCGCGCTGCGGGCGCTCGCCAGCGGCAGCAGCCGCTCCACGGGAAAGGCGCGCTCCTCCAGCGCCCGTATCATCTCGCGCCCTACCGCGCCCGTGGCGCCCAGCACGGCGACATTGTATTTTTTCATGGCTAAGTCCTCCAAAGTAAGAGATTGATAACGCCGCGGCGTTTGCCCGGCGCTTTACGTCAGTGCAAACTCGTTATAAAGCACCCTTATAGTGTTTTCAAAATCGCCATCCTCCACACCTACGACGATGCTCTGCTCGTCCGTGTCCTGCGCTATCATGCGAATATTCACGCCGTTGTCCCCCAGCGCGCGGAACAGTCTGCCGGAAACGCCGCGGCGGCTGACCATGCGCCTGCCGACCGCCGCCACCAGCGAGACATTCTCGCTCAGCGAGACATATTCCGGCGCGATGCGCTCCTCCAGCGCCCGTATCAGCTCGAAGGTGCGCCCGCCGATCTCGCTTGCAGAAGCCACCAGCGAAAAGGCGTCTATGCCAAAGGTGACGTGCTCCACCTGCACGCGGTAATGCTCGAATATCTCCAGCGCCGCGCGCACAAACGCGCTCTTGACAAAGCCAACCTTTTTATGCACGGTAAAGACGGAAAAGCCGCGTCTGCCGGTGACGCCGGTGATGAACCTGCCGCCGTCCCCGCCCTCCGGCGCGCGATCCTCTATAAAGGTGCCGTCGTCCTGCGGGCGCTCGGTATTGCGTATGTTTATCGGTATGCCCTTGTCGCGCACCGGCGCGACGCTCATCGGATGCAGCACCGACGCGCCCATGTGCGAAAGCATGCTCAGCTCGCCGTATGTAAGGTGCGGTATGCGGCGCGGATCGCTGACTATCTTGGGGTCCGCCATAAGTATGCCGGAAACGTCCGTCCAGTTTTCATATATCTCCGCATCCAGCGCCGCCGCCGCCAGCGATCCGGTAATATCCGAGCCGCCTCGGCTCATAGTCTCCACGCCCTCGGCGCCTCTGCCGTAAAAACCCGGTATGACCAGCGCGCCGCGCCGCTCGTGAGCCGTGCGTATCGCCTCGTACGTCCGCTCGCGGTCTATCTCGCCGTCGGTGGTGAAAAACACGCAGTTCACCGCGTCCAGAAAGGTATAGCCGAGAAACTCCGCCATCAGCAGCGCGGAAAAATATTCCCCGCGCGAGGCGAGAAAGTCGCGCGTCATAGTCTCGTCCATGATGTCCCAGAGCTGCTCAAAGCGGCTCTCGACGTCGCATTTCAGCCCCAGCCCGTCACGTATGGAGACAAAGCGGGCGCGTATCTCCTCAAATATCTCGCGGCAGAGCGGCGTGCCTATCGTGTCGTGACAGCGATAAAGCATATCCGTCACCTTGCTGCCGTTTTTCTCGCCCTTGCCCGGCGCGGACACCACCACCACGCGGCGCTCCATGCCCTCGGTCACGATATTCTTAACTTTTCTGAACTGTCCGGCGTCTGCCAGCGACGAGCCGCCGAATTTGACCACCTTGAGCATGTCACGCTTCTCCGTTTCACATCTGTTTATTCGTCCAAAGCGGCGAAAAACACCTCTTTGCCCTGCCCGCGCAATTCTTTCGCGCGTCGGTGCATCTCTCTTGCGCTGATCCGCGCCGTGTATTCCGTGCCTTCTCCGCTCACTCTTATATAATATTTATATTCCTTATCGCCGTCCGCCGCCGCAGATCGGCAGCCCTGCGCCAGCATGGTTCGCGTCCCCGCCATGATATCGCACAGATCGCGCGCCATGGCGCCGCCCGTCGGCAGCGCGCCCGCGCCCTGCCCCGTGAGGGCGAAAAGCCCGCCGTAGCGCAGATAATACCACGCGCGGTTGTAGTTCTGCCGCACCGCCGCCGGCGCGGAATCCAGCGTAAACAGCTCCGGCTGCACACAGGCGAAAAGGCCGCCCTCACGCCGCTCCGCATAAGCGGTCAGCCGGCAGCACAGCCCGCGGGAAGCAAGCTCGCGCACATCCTCCGCGGTTATGTAACGTATCCCTTCCATCAATATGCTGCTTTGCGCCGGAAGTTCCCCAAACGCCACGGCACAGCCCAGCGCACACTTGCGCGCGGTGTCGTGCCCGTCGATATCCGCCGAGGGGTCTGCCTCCGCATATCCCAGCGCCTGCGCCTCAGCCAGCGCATGCTCAAAGGAGCCGCCCTGCTGCATGAGGTCGAGGATATAGTTTGCCGTGCCGTTTAGTATCCCGCCGAGGGAAAGCACGTCGTCATAGCGCGCCGCGGCAGCCAGCTCCCGCAAAAACGGTATGCCCCCGCCGCACGCCGCGCTGAACAGCAGCGCCGCGCCGCTTTTTTGCGCGGCGGCATGCAGCTCCGCGCCGCGCTCCGCGACGAGCTGCTTGTTGGCGGTGACGACGTGCTTGCCGCACTTGAGCGCCGCCAGCACATATTCATATGCCGCGCCCACGCCTCCTATCGCCTCCGCGACCGCCTCGATGCCGCCGTCCCGCAGCACTTCGTTTATATCGTGCGTCACGCGGGGATCCGTGCAGAGACTGCCCTCGCGCTCCACTATCCGCGCCGCCTGCGCGACGCCGCTCTCGTCCAGAATATGCAAAAGCCCGCCGCCAACGCAGCCGGCTCCCAATATAGCCGTTTTCATGCAGCAACCTCCTGACTTATGCAGTGAATATTTTAAAGTTGCATGCATTATAGCACAGCTCGGACTTTTTCGCAAGCGTTTTGCTTCGTAATTTCTTATAAAATTTCGCTTTATATTGTATTTATTCTTGGTTTATTTGTCTTTATGCTCTATGTAGCGGTTTTTTTATGCATTAATGCATATTTATTTAACTCCCAGCAGACCGTAGACCAGCAGACCGGCGACGCCGCTGCCGAAGATGACCGTCATCGGTCCCGCCTTGGCGCGGCGCAGCGCCAGAAAGCCCGCCGCCGCGATGCACAGCGCAGCGAGATTAGGCTCTGTCAGCACGCCCGTTTCCCACAGCGCGCTGCGGACTATGGTGACCGTGGAGGCGAATATCAGCGCCGCCACCGCCGGCTTCAGCCCCGTCAGCACGCCGCCGACCAGCTCCAGACTGCGGTATTTGAAGTAAAAGCGCGAAAGCGCCAGCACGATGACCACGGACGGGCAGATAAAGCCCAGCGTTGCGGCGATCGCCCCCGGCAGACCCGCAAGCTGCGTACCCACGAAGGTGGCGGCGTTTATCCCGATCGGTCCCGGCGTCATCTGCGAAATGGTGACCACGTCGATGAACTGCTCCATGCCGAGCCATGCGTAGCGGTCCACGACCCAGCCCTGTATAAAGGGCAGGGCGGCATAGCCCCCGCCGAAGCAGCACACGCCGATTATCATAAAGGTGCGGAAAAGCTGCCAGTATATCACGCCGACCGCCTCCTCTCCAGCCAGCTCATCACGCCGCCGCACACGCCGCAGGCAAGGATGATGAACACGATGTTGACCTCCGTCAGCACCGCCGCTGCCGCCGCCAGCACGCACAGCGCCATGCACCATATTTTCCCGGTCTTATATACGCCTGCGAACAGCTTGAGCGTGATATCCGCCATGACCGCCGCCACGCCCGCCTTCATGCCGCGCAGCGCCGCCGCCACCCAGCGGTTGGAAGCGAACCACGCATATACCAGCGAGATGAGCGAGAGGGTGATGAGCGGAGGCAGCACGGTGCCCAGCACCGTCACCAGCGCGCCCGCCACGCCCGCCAGCCGGTAGCCGATAATTATGGCGGCGTTGACCGCCATCACGCCCGGCGAGGACTGCGCTATCGCCACCATCTCCAGCATCTCGTCCTGCTCCAGCCATTTCAGCTCGTCCACAAACTTTTTTTGCAGCAGCGGGATTATCACCATGCCGCCGCCCACCGTAAAGGCGCTTATCACAAAGGTGGAGGAAAACAGCGTCCAGTACAGCTTTCTTTTGCTCTGCTCCATGACCGCCTCAGGACGCTCCGCCCTTAACGCCGCCCTTGCCGCCGTTCTTACCGCCGCCGAGAGTGGCGTTCGCCAGCAGATTGACGTCAAAGGAGAAGTGCAGGCTGTCGCGCCTGCGGCGGCGCTTGAACGCAAGCTCCAGCAGCTCGTCCAAAAGCTGCGTGAAGCTCAGTCCGCTGTGCTCCCACAGATAAAAGGAGAGCGAGCCGGGGATGGTGTTTATCTCATTGACGTAAAAGCTGCCGTCTGCGGTGTCGAGCATCAGATCCACGCGCGCCACGCCCTCCGCGCCGACCGCTCCGAATGCGTCCAGCGCCAGCTTCTGCGCCTGCGCGGTCTGCTCCGGCGTCAGCTCCGCCGGCACCTTGCGCGAGAGGCTGCGCATGCCCTCCGAGCCGCTGCCCTTCGCGCCCTTGCCGCCGCCCTGATATTTGTCCGCATAGGAAAGGAAGCCCTCCTGTCCCAGCGGCTCCTCGCAGACGGAGGCGCGCGCGCCGTCGCTGTCGCCCAGCACGGAGCAGTTTATCTCCCGCAAAGAGGTTATCGCCCGCTCGCATATCGCGGCGTTTGAATATTGCAGCGCCTCCTCCAGCGCCGTCAGCAGCTCCGCCCTGTCGTGCGCCAGCCCGATACCGACGCTGGAGCCGAGGTTGTACGGCTTGACTATGATGGGATAGCTGCCGCCCGCGCCGCGCTCGGCGCACTCCGCCGCGGCGGCGGTATCCGCGTAATATTCCGTGCGGCTTATCCGCGCCGCCGGCAGGCAGGGCACGCCGTTCATCATAAACGCCGCCTTCATCGCCCACTTGTCCATGCCGATGGCGCTCGCCGTCACGTCGCAGCCGGTGTAGGGCAGCATGAGCGTTTCCAGCATGCCCTGCATGCAGCCGTCCTCGCCCGTCGTGCCGTGGAACGCCAACAGCGCGGCGTGCAGCACGCCCATGTCACTGCTCCTCAGCTTTTTGGGCGGGTACGCCGTCATATGCACCTCCGCGCCGTCGCGCACGAGGGTGACGCGCTGCGCCGCCCGCAGCGCGGCGGGTATATCGCGAAAGCTCTCTATGGAGAGCAGGTTTTCCCCGGTGAAAAACGCCAGCTCCTTGGTCACGTACACGGCGACCGGCTCGTATTTCGTGCGGTCGAGCGCGGCAGCCGCCTGCATGGCGGTGATGACGGACACCTCATGCTCCACGCTCTGACCGCCGAAAAACACTCCGACTCTTATCTTCATAAAAAAGCCTCCTAAGAGAGATTGTCAATAATTATCCGTGAGGTCGTTGAGCAGCAGCACAGTTTTTTGCGCGTCGTCAAAGGCGCGGGCTATCGCCACCGCTGCCGCCGCGTCGCTCACCTCAAAAATGCTGTCCGGCGGGAAGCCCGCATCCAGCGCGCCCGAGCGAATATACTTCGTGCGGCGGTTGGTCACCAATATCAGCACGTCGCAGCTATTCGCAGCCTCCGCGCCCAGCGCGCGGTTCTCCGCCTCCTCGCGCTCACCCAGCTCGACCAGCCCCGGCGTGGCAAGCACGCGCAGCCCGTCAAAGCGCGCCAGCGTATCAATCGCCACCTTGGCGCCCTGCGGGTTGGACTTGTAGGTATCGTCGATGATGGCGAGGTCGCCGGCGTTTATCAGCTCGAGGCGGTGCGGCGGGCTCTGTATGCGCCGCACGGCGGGTGCCAGCCTCTCCATCGGCAGCCCCAGCGTGTTCGCCACGGCGATGGCGCCGAGCAGATTTTCCACATTGGCGTCGCCCAAAAGCCTTGTGGAAAAGCGGCAGCTCGCGCCGCCGGGAGCGGTGACGGTGAACTCCGATCCGCTGCGCGAGACCGTGATATCCGAGGCGACGAAGTCCGCCGTGCCGTAAGTGCTGTAAGACACCCTGCGTCCCAGATATTCCTGCTCGCGCACTATCGGGCTGGAAAAATTGAGGAAGAGCGTGCCGCTCTCCTCCACCGCCCGCGCCAGCTCCAGCTTGGTGTCCGTTATCGTCTGCTGGGAGCCAAAGGTCTCCAGATGCTGCGCGCCGATGTAGGTTATCACGCCCATCTCCGGCTTTACCAGCTCGCATATCTCGCGGATATCACCCGGGTGGCGCGCGCCCATCTCACAGAGAAAGATATCATGCACGGGGCTGAGTCCCCCGCGTATCGCCCGCACCACGCCGAGCGTGGTATTGAAGTTGCCGGGCGTCATATAAACATTGTACTGCTCGCTGAGAAGCTCGCGCAGAAAATATTTCATGCTCGTCTTGCCGTAGCTGCCCGTGATGCCGATGATGCGCAGGCGCGGCAGTCCGTCCAGTATGCGCCGCGCGTCGTTGATATAGCGGCGGTTTATCAGCTTCTCCACCGGAGAGAGCAGCAGCGCATACAGCATGACCAGCAGCGGCTGCAGCAGCACCGCCAGCGCCGCCACGGCGCGGTAGGGCGCGGGGAGCTGCACAGTCAGCAGCAGCGCGCAGGTTATCACCAGCGCGGCGGCAGTCATGCGCCACACACGCGGCGTCATCACCAGCGGCTTCTTCGCCTTTTTCGGCCAGTTCAGCAGCGCATGCAGCAGCGCGCCAGCCAGCGTCACCGTCCATCGCTCCGTCAGCAGCCCCGCCGCCATCACCGCCGCCGGAGCCATCACCAGCAGCCCGACGTACGTTGCGGGATTGTCGCGCAGATATTTCGTATACGACATATTCTGATAGGAATTGAGCTGATACATGTGCATGAAGCGCAGGTAATGCAGCGCGGCGCAGAAGAGCAGCGCCGCTGCCTGTAATATGAGCTTCCATGTCTCCATTTCTCTGACCTCCTATTTCAAAAACGCCTCCAGCACGGCGGCAAACTGCCGCCAGTTGTCGGCAAAGCAGAAGTGCCCCGCGCCGCGGATGAGCGCCAGCCCCGCACCGGGGATCAGCCGCTCCATCTCCCGCCCGTTTTCCGGCGGGGTGTCGGCGTCGTTCTCGCCCCAGACCAGCAGCACCGAGGCGCGTATGTCCGGCATCAGCGGACGCATATCCGCCGCCAGGATATTGTTCATCGTCTGCCTCATCACAGGCGAGGCGGCGCGGTAGTCCGCGCTGCTGCGACGCTCGCGCGCCCGCTCGTAAGCCCCGCCGAGCAGCGGCGCGAGCAGGCGGGTATGCGCGGCGCGCGAAAGCACCTTATACGCCCGCAGACGCAGCTTCGCGCCGAGCGTTTTTTTCGAGGGTATGCCCGCCGAGTCTATCAGCACGGCGCGCGGACAGCTCAGCAGCCCCATCCCCAGCAGACGCAGCGAGACCCTGCCGCCATGGGAATGCCCCAGCAGCAGCTCCGGCTGCACGCCCGCCCGACGACAGAACTCCAGCACGATATCGCAGTAGTCCTCCACCGTCAGCGGCTGCGGCGGCTCCGGCGTGCCGCCCACACCCGGCATATCAAAGGCAAGCACGCGCCATCCCATGCCCGCCAGCAGCTCGAAAATGCGCCCGTACAGCCCGATATGCGCGCCCCAGCCGTGCAGAAAGAGCGCCGTGCGACCCTCTCCGCCCGTGTCTATATAATTTATTGGTATGCCGTTTATCTCCATAGCAAGCAACCGTCCAATCCCTTTGGGCGGCGCAAACACACCGCCATTCTAACAAAATATTTTATCACGCTATGCCGCCCAAGGCAAGGCATATTTTGTCAGCGGCGGCAGATCGGAAATTTCCGGCGCGCAGCGCCTCCCGCCTGCCTCAGTATAATTATATTGAACAGAAAATACAAAATGAATAGCCGCCTCTGCCAATTATATTGCAAATCGTGCGCTTTATCGGCAGGAGGCACGAAAACGCAAAACTACTTGAATACCTCAATACAAATTGCGGAAAATATATAAATGCGCGCGTCATTGACAAACGGCGCAAAGGCTCTTATACTTTATGTGGTAAGCAAAACATATCAAGGGGGTATCTGCCATGGCAGAAAATTGCACTCACGATTGTTCGACCTGCGGCGAAAGCTGCAGCGAGCGCACACAGCCGCACGGCTTTGAAAAGGAAGCGCCGAACAAGCACTCAAGCATACGCCGGGTGATCGGCGTGGTATCCGGCAAGGGCGGCGTGGGGAAAAGCCTCGTCACCTCCATGCTGGCGGTGGAAATGAACCGCCGCGGCTATAAATCCGCCGTGCTGGACGCCGACGTTACCGGACCCTCGATCCCGCAGGCGTTCGGCATACACGGCAAGGCGGAGGCGAGTGACCTGGGGCTGTTCCCCGCGCGAAGCAAGACCGGCGTTTCGGTCATGTCTGTAAATCTGCTGCTGGAAAACGAGACCGATCCCGTCGTGTGGCGCGGTCCCGTCGTCGCCGGCGTGGTCAAGCAGTTCTGGACTGACGTTGTGTGGGGGGACGTGGACTTTATGTTCGTCGATATGCCGCCGGGAACCGGCGACGTGCCGCTCACGGCGTTTCAATCGCTGCCGGTGGACGGTATCGTGGTGGTAGCCTCTCCGCAGGAGCTGGTAGGCATGATCGTGGAAAAAGCGGTCAACATGGCGGCGCTGATGAAGGTGCCTGTGCTAGCGCTGGTGGAGAATATGAGTTATTTCAAATGTCCGGACTGCGGCTCTGTGCATCATATTTTCGGTGAGAGCCATATCGACGACATCGCCGCGCGGCACGGCATAAGCACGGTCTGCCGTCTGCCGATAGATCCCAAGCTCGCCGCCGCCACCGACGCCGGCACCATCGAGCTGGTGCAGGAGGGGCTGCTGAAGGAGCTGGCAGATAAATTAGAGGCTGATATTTAAGCTGGATCGAGCACTCAGCACACATCAATTTTGAGCACTTGGTTTAAGCCAAGTGCTCATTTTATTTCTAATTAATATACTTTTAGTATTTTTATTGTATGATATACTATATGGTATCAAATATTGCGCCATATTTTTAGCACTCTTTGTCATTAAGTGCTAAAATTCACAATCCGGACATATTTTCCGGAATATTTTGTTACAATTGGGCATTACTATGTAAGTGTAATAAAAAAGTGCCCGGCAGACACGGGCAAGTGTCAGAATGGAGGAATAAATATGTTCAGTCTTACCCCTTATGTCCGCAGACGCGGCGATATTTCACTCTTTGACCCCTTCCGCGAGTTCGGCGAGCTGCAGCGGAGATTTTTCGACGAGCCGTCCTTCGGCGCCTTCAAGATCGACGTGAAGGACAACGGCGGCGAGTATCTGCTGGAGGCTGATCTCCCCGGCTTCAAGAAGGAGGACATCAGCATCGACGTAAGCGGCGACCGTCTGGTCATCAGCGCCGAAAGGCACAGTGAGTATGAGGAAAACGACAAAAAGGGCAACTATATCAAGTGCGAACGCTCCTACGGCTCCTTCAGCCGCAGCTTTGACCTGACGGGCATTCGTCAGGACGGCATCCGCGCTGCGTACAACGACGGCGTGCTGACCCTTACCCTGCCCAAGAGCGAGGCGGAGGCTCCCCAGTCCAGGCGGCTGGAGATCGAATGAGCAAAGCACCGCCGAAGCAAACTGAGTAACCGCGCCGCCGGGAGCGCTTCCGGCGGCGCGGTTTTTCAAGCCGCAAAGACTTCTGCTCTTTTTGTCAATTTGCAAGCCCTTAATTTAAACGCTTATACAACAGCCAAAAGCAGGCGCAAGGACGCGGCTTCATATCTTCGTCCACGGCACAGGGATCGACAAAACAATCTTTGATTTTTACATTGAAGCCCAGTCGATGATATAATTTGATATTTAATTCTTCAGAGCTGCCGACACCGATCGTCGCGCCGGAAAAGCCTCTGCTTTTCAAGCTCGCAAGGACGGTCTCCATCAATCTGCTTCCCAGCCCCTGCCCGCGATATTCTTCTTTAATCCGAAAAGCGCATAAATAGGCGGTGATTTTTCCGTCTGCAAAATCCTTATCCTCCATATCCAGAAAAACATACAGCTCACCGATCAGCTTTCCGTCATTATCCAAGGTCCAAAGCTCCGCGTTTCCCGACGATATATTTCTGCTGAAAAAGCGTGCGGTCGGCGGAGCCTCGGCAACGCTCTTATATCCCCACAACGCCAGCATTTCCTCACTTGCCGCTTTTCTGATTATCATGATCGGTATCCTTTATAAAGATTTTTATACGTTAAATTTATCAGTGTTCTTCAGCCCTGTCAAGTGTGCAGGGAAAACAGTCCGCTGCGGAAGCGACGAAAAGCCGTGGCGCTCGCCATCAGTCCGCCTCGCGCCGTTCGGCAAAATACATTCCCCAAGCCTCAAACTGTTTCGGGATATCAAATACCGTCCGTCCATCCGCCTCATATCTCTCGCTTATTCCCGGATTTTCCTCACTAAAGATGCTCCACGCCGTCATTAGATCATTCGTTTTCTCGATCTCGTGAGCATCAAAAAAGCTCTCGTATTTTTCAATGCTTCTGCTGTAAATCGTAAGAACATTATATTTGCCGAACATTACCTCGTCTCCGCTTTCGTGACCGCCGAAGCCAAACGAAGCAAGCCCGTCATTATAAAGAAGGTCGCCTACGCGGCTCAGCACCGTCAACGCTTCCTCCTGCGAGCAGCCATCCATATAATAAACGTCCTCGCGGAGCGTCTTTACGTCTCCGGCGGCAATCTCTTTTTCATCGTCAAGCGCCGTAGGAAGCTCTAAAATGAAGAAAATCGGCTCTTTATGCATGGCGATAAAGTGCTGCAGCACGCCTTCTATTTTATCTATCCCCACATTTGCCGTAATGTGGTTTTCTCCCGGCTCATACCCTTCGTAAAGAGTAGCACCCGCCGGAATTTTTGAGCCTGCCTTCAGCTTCAACTCCTTCGCCATTTAAGTCTCTCCTTTTCAAAACAATATGCCAATCTTATCGGTTTCCGCGGACATTCTTTGCCCAATCTCTATGACCTCATCGAACAGCTCGGCGTATTCGCTTGATTTATTATGCGACACCATCACGACTGTCTTATCCGTCATTGCCAAAAGCCGCTTGGTATATTCAAGCTCAAGCTCCGGACTCATGGCGGAAAACGGCTCGTCCAGCAATATCACGCTTTCCTCCCCCAGCAGCGCGCGCAGAAGTCCAAGCTGCTGCTTTTCCCCGCCGCTCAAGCGGCTGCAATCCTCCTGTTCCTTCAGGGACAGGGACATTATCCCTCTATAATGCCTTTCTACGCGCTCTTGCTCTTTCGCATCGTAGCTGTCAAACCATGTGATGTTGTCATGGAAGGACTCCGCAAAAATATGGTCGTCCTGAGGAACATATGCTACCGCCTGCGATATGTCGTATTCCTGCAGATCCACGCCGTCAATCACGATCTGCCCCATGTCGGGGATCACCGCCTTTGCAAGCATCTTCAAAAGCGTCGATTTCCCGGAGCCGTTGACCCCCTGCACAAGATAATTCCTGCCGGAGCGAATGGTGCAGGATATGGGCGGCGTGGTAAAATCTCCAAAGGTCTTTGCCGCGTTTTTAACTTCAATACAGTTTATCCGTCTGACGCACGGCGGCGCCGAAATATTTTCATATGCCTCTGCTGCGACATTCCGTGCCGCGGAGCTTACGGACTTCATTGCGCTCACGCTGTCTACCACGCCTCGCAGCGGCGCCGCAAATTCGCGTATATAAGCTATCGTCGCCGTAGCAGCTCCGACAGTGATGGTTCCCGCGGCAAGAAAAAGCGCGATCGCCGCAAAGGAAACTATGTCGATGAGATACATCACGCTTCCGTTAAATACGTTTACAAACGTCTTGAATACTCCGTATTTCAGCCGGCTTTCCTCCAAGGCGGCAAGCTCCCTGCCATGCCGCCTTACAACGCCGGTTTTCGTCCTGTCGGTCGTGCTGTAAAACCCTCGCATATAATCATTCAGCTTGGAAAGGTATCTGCCCGTCGCTCTGAGCAGATTGTTTTTGCGCTTTGCAAGTCCCGCTGCGGTCAGCCGCGGCAAAAACAGCGTAAGCGCGGTGACAGCGTAAATTATCAGCGCCAGCTTGTAATCGAGCAAAAAGAGAAACACCGCATAGGTGACGAGGCTGAGCGCATATTCGATTATTTCCATCACATATTCCGCGCATTCGGCAGCAGCGGCGACGTCGTTTTCTATTTTTGAAATGTAATCCCCGATTTGATTTACGTCGAAACGGCTTTTTGGGTAGCTCATTACGGTGGAAAAATACTTCCCGCGCAGCTCGGTGAAAATCCGATATTCCGCCTTCCACGAATGCTTTTGCGAGATATACTGCGCCGCCATGCCGACCGCTATCATCAAGGCAAACAAAGCGACATGCTTCAGCGCCGTCTCCGCGGAATGCGCCTCGGAAACGCCGTCTATCATATGCTTGATGATATACGGCAAGGAGGCGATAGCCACGCTGTATACTATGTGAAACAGAAGCCGTATAAATATAAGCTTCTTTGCTATGCTCAGTATTTTCTTCATTTTCCCTCATATTCCTCCGGCAGCAGCTTTGCCAAAAACGCCTCCAGCTCCGACGATATTATCTTATACCGCCCCTTCCAATTTTTGTCAAAGCCGTAGGCGATATAGTCCTCCTCCGGCAAGCTCCACCAATAGCTGTATCTCAGCAAATCGCCTTGAATTTCCATCGTCTTGCTTATGCGCTCGTCGGAATAGGAAAACTCCAGCTCGTACAGCGTGCGAGAGGTGAGCCGATGATACTGCGAATGTATCTTCTGATATGTCGAAGCTTCGAGCAGGTCGTAAAACCGCTCCAGCTCCTCCGCGTTCAGCACACATTCGCCCAGCGCCGTATCTCCGTTTCCGTCCGCGTGCGTCTTTTTGACCGTTACGGCAGCGACCTCCTCCGCCCGCATATATCCCAGCAGCTCCGCGCCCGGAATATGCCGCCAGCGGATAAACAGTATCACCGCCAGCGCCGCGACGATGACGGGCAATATTATGCGCAGCTTTTTCGCAGTTTCCTTTTGGTCGTACAGCTTCACTCCCGTACCTCCGCTTTTTGCTTTATTCTCATACTGTGAATTGTATCACAAGCCCCGTCGAAAAGCAACTGCGGAGGAAAAGGCGCGGGAGCGAAACGCCCCCGCGCCGTCAGCATATATATCACTCCAAATCATGTCTCCGCATTTTCCTGCCGTATTTCCGCGGGCACGCCCTTTGCGCTCGCCCTGACGCACATTATCAGGCAAATTGCCGCCAAAAGCACTCCGCAAATCACAAATATCATGCCGGAGCCTCTGCCCGCGCCGACTCCAAGCAGCCGCCCCGCCAAGCCGCCGCCCAAGGCTCCATCCGCCTGCATCAGCGGCTCAAACACCTTGTCCGCCAGCGGTCCCGCCGCTATGCAGGCTATCGGCGACACTATCTTCAGCAGCGCATTCACCATCGCCCCGACCCTGCCGAGCATAGTCTTTTCAACGCTGGTATGCAGTATGGTCTGCAAAAGCGTATTGGCATACGGAACCATGAGGAAAAACAGGAACATGCCCGCCGCAATCGGCACCCAGCGCGGCGACCAGCCCGCAACTACCAGCCCGACGCCCGAAAGCGTCAGCACGCCGAACATGGCGGCCTTGTTTTTGCGGTCAGGCAGAACGCTCGCAACAAGCCCGCCCAGCAGCATCGCAACGCCGTACACGGTCTGCACCGTGCCGTATATCGCGGAGTCATAGCTGCCAAGCACCATCGGTCCGATGAGTATCATGCAGATATTGGCGATGAAGTTCATAAACGCAAAAACTATTATGTATGAAAACAGCGCCCTTTTCTTTTTCAAAAAGCGAAACGCCTCCGCCGAGTCACCGAACGCAAACCCCAGCATCGACCGCTTTTGCTCTCCGTCGCCCGATATCCGCTCCTGCGGTATCGCCGTCATCGCTATGGTGGCGATACCGACGGCAAAGGTGGCAAAGTCGATGATGATCAGCCCGCGCAGCCCGATGAAGGGGTACAGCGCGCCCGCAAGTATCGGCGCTATCATGTTCTGCGCCGCCTGTGAAAATTGCAGCATTCCGTTTGCGCGCCCGATATTGCCCTCTCCCACCATCATCGGTATGCTGGCATTGAAGGCGGGACCCTGAAAGGTCGAGAGCGTAGAGGAAAGAAAGAGGATAAGATATACCGTCCAGAGCCGCAGCGAGCCTGTCGTAAGCAGCAGCACCATGACTATTTTCAGCAGCGCGTCAAGCGAGTCCGTGACTATGATTATCTTTTTTCGGCTGCGCCTGTCCGCAAAGCTGCCGGCAAACGGCGCGAACAGCACCGCCGGAAGCATGGAGCAAAGAAACGAGAGCGCAAACGGCGTCGCCGCGCCGGTGGAATAGAATATCCAGACCGAAAGCCCAAAGGAGGACAGTCCGGAGCCGAGTATGGACACGAACTGCCCCAGCCATACGGGTATGAATTTTTTGAATTGTTTGTCCTTCATATGTACCTCTTTTTACGTTTTCGCATGTGCGGAGCCGCACAAACGCAGCCGCTCCGCACACACGTTAATAAATTGTATCACAAGCCCCGCCGAAAAGCAACTTTTGGGGAAACGCGGCGCGGGAGCATGACCGCTCCCGCGCCGCATGTGCGTTATTCTTTTTCTGCTGCATCAGGGGCGGCGTCCGGCTTGGTTTCGACAGGTTCGTAATCAGCGAATCCAAAAAGCGAAACGAACAAGCCGATAAGCATAATTCCGCCGCCGATAATAGCAATAATATCGCCATGTGGAAATCCAATAATTAAAATCGGTGCGCCGAAAAGTATCAGCGCGATACCCAGCAGCATTTTCCGCATTGCTTTCATGATAACACCTCCTCAACGTGAGACTGCCCGAAAAATGTTTATTGACCAATCAATAAACATAGCGGTCGATGGAATACTCATAATACCTTGTCGGAGAAGTAGCCGTACCGCTTGTTTGTGAATGATAATTTCCAAGCCAATATAGAGTCTGCGTCCAATTATAGCTCTGTCCCAGAAATCTGATGCGAAATTCACGGCTGTTATAAGCAGAGCCTTCCGGAGGACCGACGCGAGTTTCCTCTTTTTCAACCTCTGCGGTCACGGTATTTTCAATGCCTAATTTACCATAGTAGTCTTGGGAGGCAGAAAGCTTTTCCGTGTGTGAAAACTTACGCCTGATTTTGGTCGTTTGCCCCTTTGCAACCGATGTAAGGAACCAATCCGACATTGTTTGTTCGCCTCCGACCGGTCTTACGTCGGTTTTATATGTAAATATCGGCTCCGGCAATATTTTTTGCAGCAAATCTCCTCCTGATTTGGGCGCATTTATAGTCACAACGCGCTCAATATTGACAGCTGCACCGTCCTCAAGCTGATTATCCTTGATAAGCGACCGTAATTCTTCATCCGTCAGGAACTCTGCATAGTTACTCGGAATTCTGACTTCTACAGACGCATCTGCTACTGTGATTTGTTTGCGAACATGTCCGCGTATAAATTCAGAGGCTCCAAACTCAATTTCTTCCTGTATTACGGGCATGTCAAATGCGCACGCCACAAAAGCCGGAGAACATACAGAAAAAAGCATGACCGCCGCTAATGCCATGATAATTACTTTCTTACTGTTTTTAGTTTTCATTCTACGATCTCCCTTACAGAATGAATTCCCAAGCCCGCACGCGCGGGCGCGTCCTATGCGGTATTCGGCAGTTGCCGAGTATCGCAGCCTCTGATTGACTTTCGCTGTCCACAACCCTTCGTTTTATATTATCACCCGCCCTGCCCGTCTCGAGCCGGACAGCGCGGAGTTGATAAATCAACAATGCCTCATTTTGCCCCTTCCATTTGCATTATATCACGCTTTTGCACAGAATAACATGCCGCAAGTGGAAAATTTTTATCATATTCTCTGATATATTCAGTGATTATTTTTTGAGTTTCTGCGGTTTTCATCTCTTTATTTTGTATTATATCACAAGCTTTTCCGTCTGTATAGTGCCCCTATGGCTACCGTGGCGTGTTTTTTCGCGCCCGCCTCCGCTGTATTATTGTATACAAGTATTTCGGTATTTTATAATACCAAAAGACCGGTATTTTTTCAAAATTCCGCGTTTTTTTGAACTTTTTTGCTTGCAATCTGCGTTTTGCGCGCATATAATGAAAGCTGAAGATATCCTGCAATATTTTTAAAAGGAGACGATAAAAATGGAGCTTCTCAAAACGGGAGCTGCCGGCACGATGGAATCCGGCGACATCTACGTGGAAGTCGATAAGGGCGCCGGCGGCGTCGAAATCGAGCTTCAGAGCACGGTCGCCAGTCTTTACGGCCGCCGCATCAAGGAGGTCATCTCCGAGGTGCTGAAGGAGCAGGGCGTTTCCTCCGCCCGCATAACCGCCAACGACAAGGGCGCGCTGGACTGCACTATCCGCGCCCGCGTAGCCACTGCGCTGCTTCGCGCCAGCGAGCAGGGCGACAGCGGCTGGTGGAAGAAATAAGGAGGGGTCTGCCATGCATATGAAACAGAGACTTCGCCGCACGATGATGTTCATTCCGGGCAACAACCCCGGCATGATGCGCGACGCGCATATCTACGGCTCCGACTCTTTGATGTTTGACCTCGAGGACTCGGTCAGCATGCCGGAGAAGGACGCCGCCCGTATGCTGGTCTACAACGCGCTCAAGACGATAGACTACGGCACGACGGAGATCGTCGTCCGCATCAACCCGCTCGATACCCCTTACGGCAAGGCGGATATCGAGGCGATGGTCTGCGCCGGCGCGCATGTGCTGCGCATGCCCAAGACCGAGACCGCGCAGGACGTGCGCGACTGTGAGGCTTATATCGCTGAGATGGAAAAGAAGCACGGCATACCCGTCGGCACCACGCTGATGATGGCTGCCATCGAAGGCGCGCTGGGCGTCATCAACGCTTATGACATCGCCACCGCCTCCGACCGTCTCATCGGCATAGCGCTGGGCGCGGAGGACTTCTGCGCCAACATGAAGTGCCAGCGCACCACCACCGGCGCGGAGCTGCAGCTCGCGCGGCAGACGCTGGTTCTGGCGGCGCGCGCCGCCGGCATCGACGCGCTGGACACCGTGTATTCCGACGTCAACAACGAGGAGCAGCTCGTATACGAGGCGACGCTGGTGCGCGACCTCGGCTTTGACGGCAAATCGGTCATCAATCCCCGTCAGATCGGTCCGGTACACAAGGTATTCGCCCCCGCCGCCAAGGATATCGAGAAGGCGCGCCGCATAGTCGCCGCCCTCAAGGAAGCCGAGGCACGCGGCAGCGGCGTCATCAGCCTCAACGGCAAGATGATAGATAAGCCCGTCGTTATCCGCGCCCAGCGCGTGCTGGAGCTGGCGCGCGTTTCCGGGATAATCAGCGAGGAGGACTGAGCCATGAAGAACAATATCGGACATGAGATAGACCAGAAGCTGCTCGACCGCATGAACTTCGGTCTTTACGGCAGAGACAAGGACCCCCGCACCGCCGAAAAGGGCAAGGTGCATGACAGCAAGATGGTCGCCTCCATCGAGGAAGCCATCAAGCGCAGCGGACTGCGCGACGGCATGACCATATCCTTCCACCACCATTTCCGCGACGGCGACCAGGTGCTCAATCAGGTCATGGAGGTCATTGCCAAGCTGGGCATCAAGAACCTCAAGCTGGCTCCCTCCTCCCTCACCGCGGTACATGCGCCGCTCGTTGAGCATATCAAGAACGGCGTCGTCACCTCCATCGAAAGCTCCGGCTGCCGCGGCACGCTGGCGGACGAGATCTCCCACGGTCTGATGGACACCCCGGTGGTGTTCCGCAGCCACGGCGGACGCGCAAGCGCCATTGCCGACGGCAGACTGCACATCGACGTGGCGTTCCTCGGCGCGACGGTCAGCGACGAATACGGCAACGCCAGCGGCACCTGCCTTGACGAGAGCGTGGAGAACGCCGCCGAGTGCGGCAGCCTCGGCTATGCCAAGGTGGACGCGCAGTATGCCGATAAGGTGGTCATCATCACCAACAATATCGTGGCGTATCCCAACGCCGCAGGCGGCATTCCCGGCAATCAAGTGGATTACGTCGTCAAGGTGGACTCCATCGGCGACCCCGCCAAGATTTCCGCCGGCGCGACCCGCTTTACCAAGAACCCGCGCGACCTGATGATCGCCGAGAAGGCGGCGCAGGTCATCATCAACTCCGGCTACTTCAAGGACGGCATGAGCCTCCAGACCGGCACCGGCGGCGCTTCATTGGCAGTGACCCGCTTCCTCACCGACGCCATGCTGGAGCAGGGCGTGAAGGCGCGATTTGCCCTCGGCGGCATCACCGGACAGATGGTGAAGCTGCACGAGATGGGGCTGATCGACACGCTGCTGGACGTGCAGGACTTCGACGTGGAGGCTGCCTCCTCGCTGCGCCGCAACCCCAACCATCACGAGATCGACGGCAACACCTACGCCAGCCCCTTTGACCGCACCGCCGCCATCAATCAGCTTGACGTGGTGATCCTCTCCGCGCTGGAGATAGACACCTCCTTCAACGTCAACGTGCTGGTCGGCTCCGACGGCATCATCCGCGGCGCTATCGGCGGACACCCCGACACCGCTGCCGGCGCGGCGCTGACCGTCATCGTCAGCCCGCTTATCCGCGGCCGCATCCCCTGCGTGGTGGATAAGGTCAGCACCCTCTGCACCGACGGCGCCCTGTGCGACGTGCTGGTGACGGACGCGGGCGTGGCTGTCAACCCGAGGCGTCCCGAGGTCGCTGAGGCTCTGACCAAGGCGGGCATCCGCGTCACTCCCATCGAGCAGCTCAAGGCTGACGCCGAGGCTGTTGTCGGCAAGCCCGACGACCTGCCCTTCGGTGAGAAGGTCGTGGCGCTCGTGACCGCTCCGGACGGCACCGTGATCGACGTCGTCCGCGAGATATGCGACAATGACTGAAATAACACTTGAGCAGCTCCTTGCCTCGCGCGATGCGCGTGCCTCCTATCAGCGCGAGCTGATGGGAGGCTGGGGGCTGCCTCTGGTGTCTTTTACCGTGAACATGCCCGGTCCCGAAAAGCTTTCGGAGCGCAGCCGCTATATTTTCCGACGCGGCAGCGACGCGATCCGCGAGACTCTGGCGGGAAATATCGCCTACCTCAAGGAGCGCATGCTCCCCACCGGACCGGAGGGCTTTTACCTCGTCTCACTGGAGCCGCTGCAGCTCAAGGAGCTGATGTGCGGCATCGAGGACGGGAGCGAGCTGGGCAGACTGTTCGACATCGACGTGATAGACAAGACCGGACCCATCAGCCGCGAGAGCGTCGGGCGCAAGATGAGGAAATGCCTCGTCTGCGGCAGACCCGGCGCCGCCTGCGCCCGCAGCCGCAGGCACGAGCTGAGCGAGCTGATGGCGGCAATAGACGGCATAATAAGCCGCAGCAAAGGAGCGTAAGCCTTGAGCTTCATCGACGCAGAAATACGCACTATGCCCCTTTCCCTGACGTCCTGCCGCAAGCAGGCTGAGGAGTTCCTCAACGGCTTCGGGCTGCGCCTTGACACGCTGGAGTATTACGCCGGCATGTTCAGCGGAGAGAAGATGATCGCAGGCGGCGGCTTTGACGGCAGCGTGATAAAGTGCATCGCCGCCGACGAGAGCTTCCGCGGAGAAGGGCTTATCGGCACGCTGATGACCCATCTGCGCCAGCAGCTGCGGGAGCTGGGACGCAATCACTGCTTCGTATTCACCAAGCCGGAGAACGAGGAAATCTTCCGCTCTCTTGCCTTTTATACCGTCGGACGCGCCGCCAAGGCGATACTGCTGGACAGCGACCGGGCGGGAGTGAGCAGGTTCTGCGAGCGCACCCGCGCCTTCGACGGTCCCGCCGCCGCAATTGTGATGAACTGCAACCCCTTCACCCTTGGACATCTGCGGCTGGTGGAGCATGCCGCGGCGGAATGCGAGGCGCTGTACGTGCTTGTGGTGGAGGAGGAACGCTCGTTTTTCCCCTTCCGCGACCGGCTGGCAATGGCGGAAAAGGCGTGCGCGCATCTGAAAAACGTCGCCGTGCGCCCCGGCGGTCCTTACATAATCTCCGCCGCCACCTTCCCCTCTTATTTCATCAAGGAAATGAGCGAGGTGTCGCGCACCTACGCGGAGCTTGACGCGGATATATTTGCCCGCCGCATCGCTCCCGCGCTGGATATAACGGCGCGCTACGCCGGCGAAGAGCCGCTCGACCCGCTGACTGCGCTGTACAACGGCGTCATGAGCGAGCGGCTGCCGCCCGCGGGAGTGCAGGTGCGCGTCATTCCTCGCCTGTGCAGCGGCGATGAGCCGATAAGCGCCTCGCGCGTGCGCAGGCTGCTGGGCGAGGGCAGACTGGAGGAATGCCGCCCGCTGCTGCCGGAAAGCTCCTTTGAGCATATACACGGCATGGAGGCAAGAGCATGAGAGAAGACGCAATCGCACTGCTCGCCCGGCGGGCGCTGCTGGAGGAGGTGGATGCCACCCCCAAGCCCGGTCTGGTGGACAGGGAGAACAACGGTGCGCACACCGACATGACGCGCGAGCTTTTTATCAAAAGCGCCGAGGCGCTGACGCCGCATTTCCGCAGGTTTGCCGCGATGGGCGCAGACAGCGCCGGCATAAGCGGGCAGGAGCTGTTCGCCCTGCTGCGGACGGCGGGGCTGGAGGCAGAGCGAGATATGTTTGCCGCCACCGGCGGCGTCAACACCCACAAGGGCGCGCTGTTTTCCATCGGGCTGCTGTGCGCAGCCGCCGGAAGGCTGCCGCGGCTGCGGGAGCCGCGCAGCGTGGATTCGCTCTGCTCCTGCGTGGCGCTGATGACCCGCGGCGTCTGCCGCCGCGAATGCGGCGAGGGCGAAACGCACGGGCTGCGCGCCTTCCGCAATTACGGCGCACGAGGCGCACGGGGCGAGGCGGAGAGCGGCTTTGCCAGCGTGCGAAGCTTCGGATATCCGGTGCTGCGCGAGGCGCTGCGGAGCGGCGAGGACAAGAACGCCGCCCATGTGCGGACGCTGCTCTCGCTGATGGCAAACGTGGACGACACCAACGTGCTCGCACGTGCGGGCGCGGAGGGCGCAGAGCTGGTGAAGCGGCGCTCGCGCGAGCTGCTGGCGGACTTTTCGCCGGAGGGCGCACGGGAGCTGGATAGGGCGCTGACGGAGAAAAACATCAGCCCCGGCGGCTGCGCCGACCTGCTGGCAATCAGCATTTTCCTATACTATCTGTGCGGATAGGCATCCGCAAAAATATAAAAAATAATCCTGACAGGAGGAGTATAAAAAATGGTAGAACTTATCAAACAGGGAGCGTATTACCAGAACGGCAAATACGTTCTGGCGAGCGAAGCGAAGGGCATGGGCGAGCCGGATCAGGCGCGCGAAAAGACCATGGCGTACAAGATCCTGCGTGCGCATGACAAGGGCAAGGATCCCAAGAAGATGCGCATCAAGTTTGACGCGCTGGTGTCCCACGACATCACCTTCGTCGGCATCATCCAGACCGCCAAGGCGTCCGGTCTGAAGGAGTTCCCCATCCCCTACGCCATGACCAACTGCCACAACAGCCTGTGCGCAGTCGGCGGCACCATCAACGAGGACGACCACGCCTTCGGTCTCTCCGCCGCGAAGAAGTACGGCGGCATCTATGTGCCGGCAAACCAGGCGGTCATCCATCAGTATGCGCGTGAGCGCCTTGCCAAGTGCGGCGCCATGGTGCTCGGCTCCGACAGCCACACCCGTTACGGCAGCTACGGCACGATGGGCGTCGGCGAGGGCGGCGGCGAGCTGGCAAAGCAGCTTCTCAGCAACACCTATGACGTTGACGCGCCGCAGGTCGTGATGGTATATCTCGACGGCGCTCCCCGCCGCGGCGTCGGTCCGCAGGACGTGGCTATCGCGCTGGTCGCCGCCACCTTCCCCAACGGCGACGTGAAGAACAAGGTGCTGGAGTTCGTCGGCCCCGGTGTGAAGCATCTCTCCTGCGACTACCGCATCGGCATCGACGTTATGACTACCGAGACCTCCTGCCTCAGCTCCATCTGGGAGACTGACGAGACTATCAAGAAGTATTATGAGAACATCGGCCGTCCTGAGGATTACCGTGAGCTGAAGCCCGAGGAGGGCGCATACTATGACAGCGTCGTGCATATCGACCTCTCCAAAGTCGAATGTATGATCGCGCTGCCCTTCCACCCCTCCAAGGCTTATACCATCAAGGAGCTGCAGGCCGACCCCGAGGGAATCCTCGCCAAGATCGAGGAGGACTGCAACAAGCAGCTCGGCGGCAAGGTGCAGATGGATCTGCGCCGCAACATCGTTGACGGCAAGGTGACCTGCGACCAGGGCGTTATCGTCGGCTGCTCCGGCGGCATGTACGAGAACATCGTCGAGGCTGCCGCCATTCTGGACGGCAAGAGCATCGGCAACGGATATTTTGACATGTCCGTGTATCCCTCCTCCACCCCCATCAGCCTGGCGATAACCAAGGACGGCACCGCCACCAAGCTGATGGAGGCAGGCTGCGTCATGAAGCCCGCCTTCTGCGGACCCTGCTTCGGCGCCGGCGATACTCCCGCCAACAACGCGCTCTCCATCCGTCACGCTACCCGTAACTTCGCCAACCGCGAGGGCAGCAAGCCCGGCAACGGACAGATCTCCGCCGTCGCGCTGATGGACGCGCGCTCCATCGCGGCTACCGCCGCCAACAAGGGCGTGCTGACTGCCGCCACCGATATCGACTATGAGGTGCCGGAGTTTGAGTACAAGTATGACGGCAGCGTATACGAGAAGCGCTGCTACGAGGGCTTCGGCAAGGCCGATCCCAGCGTCGAGCTGCGCTACGGTCCCAATATCAAGGATTGGCCGCAGATGCCGCACCTGGAGGAAGACCTGCTGGTGAAGCTGTGCGCCGTCATTCACGATCCCGTCACCACCACCGACGAGCTGATCCCCTCCGGCGAAACCTCCAGCTACCGCTCCAACCCCATCGGTCTGTCCGAGTTCGCGCTCTCCCGCAGAGTGCCGGAGTACGTCGGCCGCGCCAAGGCGGTGCGCGCTCTTGAGGAAGCGAGAGAGGCTGGCAACGTCCCCGCCGAAGTCACAGACGTGCTGAGCAAGGTCGGCGGCGACGCCAAAAAGACCAGCATCGGCTCCTGCGTGTTCGCCAACAAGCCGGGCGACGGCTCCGCGCGCGAGCAGGCGGCGTCCTGCCAGAAGGTGCTGGGCGGCTTTGCCAACATCTGCTATGAGTACGCCACCAAGAGATATCGCTCCAACTGCATCAACTGGGGCATCGTACCCTTCACCATGGACAGCGGCGCTTCCTTTGACTATGAGGACGGCGACTGGGTGTATGTGCCCGGCATCCGCTCCGCCATCGCAGAGGGACGCGAGGAGATAACCGGCAAGGTCATCACCAAGAGCGGTAAGATAAACGACATCACCCTCTACTGCAAGGGTCTGACCGCCGACGAGAAGCTCATCCTGCAGGAAGGCTGCCTGATGAACTACTACGCCGCCGGCTACGGCAAGGCGTAAGCCCATACCGAAACAAAACGCTGCGGACTGCACGCAGTCCGCAGCACATAAAAATAAAAAGGAGAATTTACTGCTATGGAAAAGATAAAAATGACGACTCCGCTGGTGGAGATGGACGGCGACGAAATGACCCGTATCCTTTGGCAGATGATCAAGGATAAGCTCATACTCCCCTACGTAGACCTCAAGACCGAGTACTATGACCTCGGACTGCTCAACCGCAACGCCACCAAGGACCAGGTTACCGTAGACGCCGCCAACGCCAACAAGAAGTACGGCGTGGGCGTGAAGTGCGCCACCATCACCCCCAACAAGCAGCGCATGGAGGAGTATCCGCAGCTCACCGAAATGTGGAAGAGCCCCAACGGCACCATCCGCTCCATTCTGGACGGCACCGTGTTCCGCACCCCCATCTGCATCCCCGCCATCAAGCCGGTCGTCAAGAACTGGGAGAAGCCCATCACCATCGCCCGTCACGCTTACGGCGACGTGTATAAGTCCGTTGACCTGTACACCACCGACCCCGGCGTCTGCACCATGACATACAAGAGCGACGTCACCGGCGAGGAAAAGACCCTCACCGTGCAGAAGGTGGACGGTCCCGCGGTGTGGCAGGGCGCGCACAATAAGGAAAGCTCCATCCGCTCCTTTGCCAAGGCTTGCTTCCAGTACGCCATCGACACCAAGCAGGACCTGTGGTTCTCCACCAAGGACACCATCGCCAAGGTCTATGACGGCGAGTTCAAGAAGGTCTTTGAGGAGGAGTTCGAGAAGGGCTACAAGGAGCAGTTTGACAAGCTCGGCATCGAGTACTTCTACACCCTCATCGACGACGCCGTTGCCCGCGTCATCCGCTCCAAGGGCGGCTATATCTGGGCGTGCAAGAACTACGACGGCGACGTTATGAGCGACATGGTTTCCACCGCCTTCGGCTCGCTGGCGATGATGACCTCCGTGCTGGTTTCCCCGGACGGCAAGTATGAGTTCGAGGCGGCGCACGGCACCGTCACCAAGCATTATTACAAGCACCTGAAGGGCGAGAGCACCTCCACCAACTCCATGGCTACCATCTTTGCCTGGTCCGGCGCCTTCAAAAAGCGCGGCGAGCTGGACAATCTGCCGGAGCTGGTCGCCTTCGGCGAGAAGCTGGAGGAGGCGTGCTTTGAGACGCTGAACGCCGGCATCATGACCAAGGACCTCGTCGGTCTGGTCGAGCCGGGCTTCAAGGCGACCGCCGTCAGCTCCGAGGGCTTCCTCGACGCTATCGCAGAGCGCCTGTCCGCCAAGCTGGCATAAGCGGCAAACGCACAAGCATATAAAAGATATATACGCGGCGCGGGACATCTCCCGCGCCGCGTTGATTTTGCGTCTATTTCCCGGTCTCCGGCTCAGTCTGTCAGCCCCCAGCCGTTTATTTTATCCTGCTCCACAAGCCACGCGCCGAAGTCCTCGTATAATTCCGGGAATTTCTTGCCGCAAAGCTCCAACAACTCATTTATATCATGACAGCGGGACAAGACCTCGTCCCGTCCGTAAGTTTTAAACATATAGTGCATCAGAGCAGCGCTCTCCGGATAGGATAGAGTGGGCAAAGTTTTGTTGCGCTCCAACGGCTCATTTATGACGCCGCTCAGACTAATTTCTTTGGGTGGATAATCGTTGTTGCCTATGTAAGCAAGGTAATCATGCAGAGCCAAACAAGTATTATAGAGAGGCAGGTCCACACGAGGATTTGCCTCATCCCAAATACCTATTTTTCGCCATAATTCCAAATATTTGTCGTTTTCGGTATAAAAGTATAACCTCATTCTATTTTCGCATTCATAAACGGCTATTTCCTCCGTCACACCTTCAACATCTAATGCGTTGGTATTATAATAGAGAGTATTCTGCAGGTTATTGGATATACGCAGATAATGGACATATTCATGCAGCAGCGCTCCGTTCGCGATGATCCAATCACAATAAACCTTAATTTGCTTTTCTGTGGGGAAATACCTTCCTCCTATATAATACTCTAATTCCTCAAAGAAAGCGGTGTAAATATCTATGGGCGGTATATCCTCCACGATATATCCGCGCAGCGCCTCGCGTGCGTCGGCAAAGTCGAGCGGACGCAGCTCCTCCAAGCGCAGAAAGCTGCGTATAAAGTCCGCGTAGCCCTCCTTCTGCACGTCCTCGGCGGCAAAGTACCAGACCGCGTCTCCGCAGCGCAGCAGATAGGGATAGTCCTCGCTGTACTCGCCCTCGCTGCGCTCAAACGGCAGAAGGGCAAGCGGCTCATATGTGTCGCCGCCTCCGGCGGAGCGCAGCCAGTCGTTCTTGAGCGCGGTCTTTTCCGCCTCGTCCGCCTCTATCAGCCGCAGCAATTCGTCCTCGCCTCGCCCGCTCAGGGTAAAGCGTCCGATGGCCGCCGCTGTTTCCCGTGCAAGGGCGGTGCTTTCCGCGTCAACAAAATACTCCTCCAGCAGCGGCAGCGTGAGGTCAAGTATGTATAGGCGGTCGGAAACCTTTTGCGCCAGCTCTGCGTCCGTATACTCCGCTTCCACAGGGCAGAGCTTCCGCACCTCGCACACGGCGGCGACGGCGGCGTATGCCATGCCGTAGTCGGAGATATTTTCATTTGCGCTTTGGTAAAGCGCCCAGTAGTCTGCCAGCTCCGGCGTTTTATTGGCGTCAAGCCGCAGTGCCGCCGCCTCCGGCGCAGGCTCCGCGTCCTCGCCGCATATCTGCACGCTTTGCCCCTCGGCAAGCCCGAAAACCCGCAGAAAATCGCTTACAGAGCGCACCACCGGCTCGGCAGTATTGCCGTCCCACGACGGCTCGAAGATAAACTCCGTGCCTTCATAGCTCGCGCGCAGCTCTGTCCCGTCGCTCGTCCATTCTATGCCGCCGCATGAGGACAAAAGCAGCAGGGCTGCGAGCGCCGATATGATTATTGCGGTTTTCCTTTTCATCTCTTAATCTCCGAAGGTTTTAACAGATTTGTTGCAGAGGTATCCGCATTTTGTTTGCCAAAACGCGGATACCTCTAAAGTGTCTTCAATATGTCTTTGTTATAAGTTTGGTTCAGTTATAGCGCCAGTTATCCCAAATCCACCATATCCAAGGAGGAACAGTAATGTCTCCGTTAGGGGTACCTGGAGGCCACGGCAGTGCAACCGCCGTATTGGTGGAATCTCCATCTTCCCGTGGTGCGGTTACGACTTCTTCCTCACATTCAACGGCAATGTCATTCGCGGCAAATGCGACTGCGCATATCGACAGCGTGACGCTGACCGCAAGAATAAGGCATATCAAACGACTGAATTTTTTCATCATTCATGTCTCCTTAAAAGATAATTTGACCTTATCATACTTTTGGCATTGATGCTTTGGTGTCTCCGCTCACATGCCCATTGGTATCACGCCTTCCTATCTTACTTGCTGCAGCATATAAAAAATTGATTTACGGTATCAGCTTGTTTGCGCTATACCATATTTTGTACAGCAAGTCAATAGAAATTCCGTTTTTTTGAGAACACGCCAAAATGCAGGCGATTTTACTTATAAATGGTGTTCGCTTGCTAATTTTTTCTAAAAATACACACACCTCTACAATTAATTATTTTACCATATTTCAAGCAAAAATACCATGACGTAAACGGAAAATTTTTCTTCAACGCGATTGTAAAATTTTCTCCCGTTTCCCGAAAAGCCTATTTATTTTAATGCATCATGGCGTTTTCAAACGAAAAACCTCAAAAACAGCAACTTTTTCTGACGCCGCCGCAAAACGGAGCAAAAAGCATGAGCTGCCGCGATGCAAAGCCCCGCCCTGCGGCACGCTGCACACGCGGAGGCGCGTTTTTTGCATAAATCGGCATTTTTTCTCTCAAACTAATGCCGAGGTGATTTTTTATGAAGCTCTCAAAGGAGCAGTACAAGGAGGCTTATGAAAAGCTGTCGCCGCCGTCGCCGAGCCTGCGCAATGTGCCGGCGGCGTTTGCCGTCGGCGGCTTTATCTGCCTGCTGGGGCAGCTTGTGCGCGAGCTGTGCCTTTCCGCCGGGCTGGAGGAAAGCGCGACGGCGACCGTCGTCTCCTGCTCGCTTATATTTCTCGGCGCGCTGCTGACCGCGCTGAAGCTGTTTGAAAAAATAGCCAAGTTCGCCGGGGCGGGTACGCTGGTGCCGATAACCGGCTTTGCCAACTCCATCGTCGCGCCCGCCATCGAGTTCAAGACCGAGGGCTATATCCTCGGAACCTGCGTCAAGATGTTCACCATCGCGGGACCGGTGCTCGCCTTCGGCATATCCTCCTCCGTCCTTTACGGCGTGCTGCTGTGGCTGCTCGGAGGCGCGGCATGAGGCGGGGCGACACCGTCTTTTTAGACGCGCCGGTATATGTGCGCTCGCACTTTGCCTGCGTGGGCAAAAAGGAGGGCGAGGGACCGCTGGGCGCATGCTTTGATTACGCCGGCGAGGACAATATCTTCGGTCAGGACACCTGGGAAAAGGCAGAGAGCGAGATGCTGCGCATCGCCTGCCGCGGCGCGATGGACAAGGGCGGGCTGCGGCAGGAGGACGTGGGCTTTCTCCTCGGAGGCGACCTGATGAACCAATGCACCGCCACCAGCTATGCGGTGCGCGG
This sequence comes from Clostridia bacterium, assembly GCA_017453985.1. Lineage (GTDB taxonomy): Bacteria > Bacillota > Clostridia > Oscillospirales > Butyricicoccaceae > RGIG3726. Next base: position 1,040 of record JAFTDT010000110.1, on the reverse strand, counting down.
GCTGGGACTGCCGTTTCTTGGACTGTACGGCGCGTGCTCGACGATGGCGGAGACGCTGCTGATCGGCGGGCTGCTGATCGCCGGCGGCTTTGCCGAAAACGTACTCTGCACCGCCTCCTCGCATTTCTGCACGGCGGAGCGCCAGTACCGCTATCCGCTGGAATACGGCGGTCAGCGCCAGCCCTCTGCACAGTGGACAGCCACCGCCGCCGGCGCCGTGGCGCTGTCCTCTGCGCCCGCCGCCGTCCGCATCAGCGCCGTGACCGCCGGCAGGGTATATGACCCCGGCGTGACCGATGCGGGCAATATGGGGGCGGCGATGGCGCAGGCGGCTTATGAAACGCTGCACGCCTATTTCCGTGACAGCGGCGACGCGCCCGCAGACTTTGACATGATCGCCACCGGCGATCTCGCCGAAATAGGCAGCGCGCTGGTACGCCGGCTCTTTGCCGCCGACGGCGCGGATATCGGCAGCGCCTACACCGACTGCGGGCTGCTGCTGTACGGCGAGGAGCAGGACGCCCACGCGGGCGCCTCCGGCTGCGGCTGCTCCGCCTCCGTGCTGTGCGGGCATATCCTGCCCATGCTGGAGCGCGGAGAGCTGCGCCGTGCGCTGTTCTGCGGCACCGGGGCGCTGCTCAGTCCGCTGATGGTAAATCAGGGCGAGAGCATACCCGGCATCTGCCATCTTGTATGTCTGGAGGCGGTGAAATGATATATCTCAAGGCTTTTCTGGTCGGCGGGCTGATATGCGCCCTCAGTCAGCTTCTTATCGACCGCACGCGGCTGACTCCGGCGCGCATACTGACCTCTTACGTGGTGCTGGGGCTGCTGCTGACCGCCGTCGGCATCTACGAGCCGCTTGTCAAATGGGGCGGCGCGGGCGCCTCCGTGCCGCTGCTCGGCTTTGGCTACGCGATGGCAAACGGCGTGCGCGACGCCGTGGCAGAGCAGGGGCTGCTGGGCGCGCTGACCGGCGGACTTTCCGCCACCGCCGGCGGCGTCAGCGCGGCAGTGGCGCTGGGGCTGCTGGCGGCGCT
>JAFTDT010000109.1 GCA_017453985.1 Clostridia bacterium | reverse complement strand
CATTTGATAATGCGGCAGAAGCATTACTTTCGTCAGCGCAAGGCCGGGGAGAAAGCGGCGGTAAGCGGGGTCTTTCGCCTCGCCCTCCAGCTCCGGCTGCGCGTAGACCAGCTCGGCGCTGTTCATGCTGCCGGCGCTGATGCCCAGCACGACGCCGTCATATGACTGCATCAGCTCGCGCAGCCCGATTTCGGCAAAAAATTTGTTTTGCGTCGGGACATGTCCGCCCGCAAGTATGACAAGCTCTGCGTCGCGGACACGACTGCCCGCCTCGCCGCTGTTTCGGCGGTCGAGTACGTCAAAGCGGGAGAAGGCTATGCCCTCCGCCTCGCAGCTTCGCCGCATCCCGGCGGCATGACGCTCCGTGCGCTCGTAATCCTCCGGGTCGGAGCAGATGAAAAGCGCGCGGCAGCACTCCGGCAGGGAAGCCTTCAGTTCATCGGCAAAGCCGTTTGCCGAATTAAGGCGCTCGGCGTCGCAGGTGAGGGGATCGCTGGTGAGAAAACACTTCATTTGTCTGCCTCCTTGCTTTTAGCTGTTTATGCCGGTTGTTTTTTTATGATGACGGTGAGTCCGTCTGCGGAAAAATCAATGATTTCAAAGCCGCCGTGTGGCAGCAGCCTTTTGACCTCGTCCGGCGAATAAGGGTGGAATACCATGCCCTTCCACTTGCCGTCGGTGAAGAGGTAATCTCCGTCGGCATTGCGCTCGTGGGGCTGCGCCTCGTATTCGTCGTCCGTGCCGTCCAGCGTCAGCAGCACGCACCCGCCGGGGCGGGTTATGCGCAGAAGTTCATCCGCGGCGGCGGTGGCGTCCCTTATGGGCATATGGTCAAGCACGTCGCGGGAAATGACGGCGTCAAAAAAGCCGTCCGCATATTTCGTATCAAGAACATCGGCGGCGCGGAAGCCGTCCGAGGGATATCCTTTTGATTTCAGCAGATCCCGCGTCAGTCTGACGGCGGCATCGGACAAGTCAAAGCCGGAAACGGAAAACCCGTGCAAGGCGAGCTTAAGAGAGAAAACGCCGCAGCCGCAGCCCGCGTCACATACGGAGGCTGCACCTTGCGCCTTTAAGTATTGAATTATGCGGTCGGAGGACATGTCGAATTGCTCAAGATAAGCCGACACTCTTGCAGCCTCGATGCCTTCCCATGACGCTTCCCAAAAGGCAGCGTCACACGCCTTGCCCTGGATCATGCGGTAAAATGTCCCCGCGCCGCCGCCCGTGATTTGCTCAAACGGCGTGCCGACGATGCGGAAGCCCGCCTTTTCGTAGCAGCGCACCGCCCGCGAGTTCCATGTCCTGACCTCAAGATACAGCGGCTTTTCTCCGAAAAGCTCCGACGCGATGCCGCAGGCGGCGCGCGCCATGCGCTGTCCATAGCCTTGCCCGCAAAGCTCCGGAGAAACGCCGATGCCGAAAAACACCTCGCGCCCTTCGTCGATGAGGTTGACAAAGCCGATTATCCGCTCGCCATCATAAAAGGAAAAGAAATTGTTCCGCGGATTGGCAAAGCCGCGCCCCAGCCGCTTCTGCTCGTCATAGGGGATATTGTCGTATATGGCGTATTCGCCCTCATAGCGCCACGCGCTGATGATATGCTTTTCGTCCTCCGTCGTCCGGTGATAATGCATAGATTTCCTCCGTTTGAGCCTGAAATGCTTACGCTTATCATAGCATACGCGGCGGCAAACATCAAGAAGTGGCGGAGGCTCGCAAAAAAAATTATTGACAAACAATAATTTTGCAGATATAATGATTATTGTGAAACGATAATTTTCAAACCGAGGTGGTTTTATGAAGCGCAAACTGACGATTTTCCTCGGCTGCGAGGCGGCGCTGATTGCCGCACTGCTGCTGACAAAGGGCTTTCCCGCCGTGTTTTCTTCGCTCATGGCTTTCCCCTTTGAGCAGATAGCCGCGGGCATGAAGGCGCTCGGCGGGCAGGGGAGGCTCGGCGGAGGACTTGCGGCGGCGCTGTGGGCGGGCGTGTCTGCGCTGCCGCTGCTGCCGGCGCTGCGGCTCCCGCGCGGCAGAGAGACGGCGTGGGAGAGGGCGGCTTGGTTCGCGCTTTCCGGCGTGCTGCTCTTTGTTTTGTACCGCATGGCTGCGCCTGCGGCGCTGCTGACGGATGCGGCGCAGACAGCGGGGGATATGCTGCCTGTGCAGCGCGCCGTACTCGGAGCCGCGGCGTGGTCCGGCGTGCTACTCTGCGTGTTGCTGCGGATACTCAGGCTGTTCCGCGGCGGAGATACTGAGAGGCTGTTCGGATATCTGCGCTGGGCGCTGTACGCACTGTGCGCGGTCTTTACCGCCGCTGCCGTCATATCCTGCGGCGGACTGAGCGAGGCGCTGAAAAACGCGCAGATGCCTGCGGATGGCGTTTTTGCGGCGCTGCGCTTTTTGACCGGCGCGCTGCCGTATGTGCTGGATATCGCCGTGACCTTTGCGGCGCTGGAGCTGCTGGACGCCGCCGGAGACGGAGAGCCGAGCGGAGTCTTTGCGGCGGCGGAGCGCCTCAGCGGGCGCTGCTGCGCGGCGCTGGGGATTACCGTGGCGGCGACGGCGGGCTTCAATCTCCTGCAGGTCGTGTTCATGCGCCTCCTGTCCCAAATCAATACCGAGCTCAGCATACCGGTGGTGAGCATCGTCTTTATTATCATCATGCTGCTGCTGGCGAGGCTGCTGGCTGAGAACAAGCGTCTGCGCGACGACAACGACCTGTTTATCTGAGGCGGCGTTATGGCGATAAGGGTGCATTTGGAGGAGGTGCTGAAGGCGCGAGGCATGACCTCAAAGGAGCTGTGCGCGCTCATCGGCATCACGGAGGCAAACCTTTCCATATTGCGGAGCGGCAAGGCGAAGGGCATACGCTTCGGCACGGTGAACCGGATATGCTATTATCTGCAGTGCGATGTGGGAGATATACTGAAATTCGACGGAGAATTGGAGGACGAAAATGAAGATTAAAAGCATAGTTGTCATCATAGCCTGCATCATGCTGGCGGCGTTTGCGCTCGGCGCGGCGGACGCGCTGCGGCTGCCGGACGAGGACGAGGCGGCGGACACGGAGCGGGGCAGGCTGATAGGCGTGTTCATCACGCGGGAATATCTCGATTTGTTCGATGAAGAAACGTATTTTGATGAAAACCCGGAAATGCTCATTTCCGGCGGGGAGATAAGCTTTGCGGACGCCGCAGATTACAGCGGCAGACTGTACGCCGTGCTGGAGGACGACTCGTTCACGGACGAAGACGGTACAAGCGTCATGCATAAGAAGTACGTATTCGAGGGCGTGGAGGGGATAAGCTTCTTTGCATCGAGAATACAGGACGGCGATGGGGCGTATTGGAATACAGACAGCGACGAGGGCGTGTCAGACGTGAGTGCCGCCTATAATCACACCGACGAGGGCACGAATATATCGCTGGAGGGCACGGTATATGCGGCGGGCGGCGAGGATATGACGCTGTATCCCAATCCCGTCTACCAACTGCCGGATGGCAGAGTGTATGCCGTCAGCGGCAGCGGTATCATGTTTGGCGGGGATGCGATTGGCAGTTCCGGAAGCCAGACCTTGAGCGAGAAGGGCTCCTATACCGAGGACGGAAAAACCGTCTCGGCAGAGACGAGCGTCAAGCTGACCCTCTGCGTGATAAACACGCCGGAGCGCATCGCGGTGCGGCAGTTCAGCGGCGAGGGAGAGCTGCTCGCCGCGGAGGAATATGCCGCCGGCGCGGTTCCGGACGAGCTGGACGCCTTGGCGGAAACGGCGTATGTTATAGTCGAGACCGTCGCACGCACAGACGGCGGCGAGACGGAGATATCGCGGGAGCTGTATCAGCCGGAGGACGAGTATTTTACTGCCCGGTACCGCCGCGAGGATGGCATATGCGTGGGGCAGTCCTGCATCATAAACTGGAGCGAATAACAAAACGCAAGAAAGGCGGGGCTGCAACGCAGCACCGCCTTTTCGCATGTATATTATTTCTTCATCAAATCCTTGCCGGCGTTCCACGCCTGACCGACGCGCTTGCCGGTGACGTAATAGCCGTGTTGGAACTGGTCGAAGATGAGGGCGTTCAGCTTCGCCGGGTCAACCTTGCCGTTTTCGCTGAGCACGGCTTCCTCCGCCTTGACATTGACTATCTTGCCCACTATGCCGTCCACGTGGTCGCTGTGGAGGAACTCCAGCAGCTCGCACTCCATCACCACGGGGAACTCCTCGATGATGGGCGCGTGTACCTTGTCGCTCTTGACGGCGTGATAGCCGGTGCGCTCAAACTTGTCGTCCATCTTATTGCCGGAGGCAATGCCGAAGAAATCGGCGGCGTCCATGTGCGCCTCGTCGGCGATGGCGACCGTAAAGGCGCGGCTTGCCTTGATATTCAGCCACGTTTTCTTACCCTCGCCGATAAAGAGGATTATCTTGTCCTCGTCGCATATCTGTCCCCACGCCACATTCATGACGTTGACCTTTTCGTTCTCGTCGTATGCCGCCACCATCAGCACCGGCATCGGATATACAGCTAATACCTGACCCAAATCTTTTTTCATTGATACAGCTCCTTTTCGATTATTATGACCTCATCTTGACTTTCGCAAACAGTTATACTATAATTATACACAGCAATTTAATTATAGCAAGTACGAACATAAAAGATATATACTATCTTGGGGGAAAGTATAATGTTTGAGGAATGCATAAAGGACTGCCGTCTGGAGGACACGGGCTTTAACTACACGATGTCGCTCATTCAGGGGAAGTACAAGATGTTCATACTCTATGCGCTAGCGGGCTTCGGCACCGTGCGCTTCAATGAAATGAAAAAGTATATCGGGGATATCTCCTTCAAGACGCTCAGTACCACGCTGAAGGCGCTGGAGGCGGACGGGCTGGTGCATCGGGAGGAGTATCCGCAGATACCGCCTAAGGTCGAATACAGCCTGACAGAGAAGGGGCGCTCGCTCATTCCGATATTGGACAAGATGTGCGATTGGGGCGAGGAGCATCGCGGCGCGTAAGCATAAAAATACCGGCTGACTCAATGAATTGCGGTTGAGTCAGCCGGTTTTTTGCAAAAAAGCGGGCATTACGGCAGAGGCAGACCGTCTGCCGCCGTGACCTCCACCGTGTCAAAGGTTTCGTACAGCGCCGCAGAGAGCTTGCGCGCATCGTTGTATTTATTTGCATCTATGCGCGCCGTCATGTCCGTATCCGCAGTTTCCATGCTGGCAAGTATCCGATATCTGTCGTTATACTGCACGGCGCAGACATATTCCTTCCCGTCCAGCGTGCAGCGCCATTCGATACTGCCTGCGGCACTGTCGGGGTCGGCAAAGTTCACTGCGCCCAATATGCCCAATACCAGCGGTACGGCGATAAAAAATATCAGCAGGGCAATGCAGATACGCAGAGCTATTCTGCCGCGGCGGTTGCGTATTGCAAGCTGCTCGTTGATGCGGGCGAGCATAACTGCCGTTTCGCTGCGCGTATCGCCGCCCTCCTGCGGCGCCGCGCCGAGGAGTCGGCTTACGTCCGTATCAAGCACCTCCGCTATCCGCACCAGCATTTCCGCGTCCGGCACGGACAGCCCTTTTTCCCATTTGCTGACCGTCTGCCGCACGACGTGCAGGGCTATCGCAAGGCTTTCCTGCGTAAAACCCTTTTCTTTTCTTATTGCTTTCAGATTTTCATTCAGCATTTCATCGCCTCCCTGCGCTTTATGATATCCGCGAAGCCGCGCCAATGCAAGCAACGCATGGCAACGCAGATTAACATCGCCCGTCAGACAGGGAAATATCGCTCCCGCTCAAGGCTGACTATCTCCAGCTCCGTCCCCTCGGAGTCCTTGAAGAAAAAGGCGTAGTAATCTGAGCAGTATTCTGGGTAGAGCTGCGGCTCGCGCACGATGATCGCAGGCAGCTCCCGTACCAGCTTGAACAGCCGGTCTACCTCCGATGGCGCGCAAACGCGGAAAGCGATATGATGCAGCGCGCCGGGTCGTCTGCGGCAGGGGGCGTCCCCGCTGTACGCAGAGCGGGGGCTGACAAGCCCGATGGAGAGGGCGCGGTGATGGTATTCCACGATCTCATATTCATGCTCCGGCACGGAGTCATGCTCCTTTAGCGCAATGTCATAGCCCAGCAGCGGCAGAAGCCTGTCGTAAAACCGCTCCGCGCGCGCAAGATTGCTGACGGTGATATGGATATGGTCAAGCGTTGGCGTCGGCGCGGGCTTCGCTTTTGCTCCGGCAGTGCGCCGGTCTATCTCGTCGTATATCCGCATGTATTCTTCTTCTGCGGGAGGTGACTCCGGCAGCCAGAATGCCGCCAGCTCGCGCAACTCCGCGCTGTCGCCGCACAGCTCCCGCACCCGCCCGTATGCGAAGGCGTTGGCGTCGCGCTCGTAAGGCTGCCCAAAATAGAGCGACTTGAAATATTCCTCCGTGCCTTCAAGTCGGCACCCTTTCCATTCGCGCTCCGCACGGCGGAAGCATTCTCCGTCGTACATGATGGCGTAGGACATGCTGCGCCGCACCGCCTCGCCAAGCTGCTCCGGGCGGGCGTACTGCTCCGCGTGGCGCAGCTCGTGAAAGAGATAGAAAAGCTGTTCATATTCCGGCATCTCCGCCAGCAGCTCCGTGTTCAGGAACAGGGTGGAGAGCGTGACGTCATACATGCCGTTTGCCTTCTCATAGCCGGCGGGCATGTCGGAGGAAAAGGAGATATCCAGCCTCTTTTCGCGGCAGTATTTGTCAAATATTTGCTTCAGCTTATGCATGTGCCCCGCCCCCTTTGCCTTATCTTATCACATCGTCCGCGGTGCGGTCAACCGCGCTTGACGCGGTACGTAAACATGCTACAATAGCCGAGAATATGTGCGAAGGAGGAGCCTTTTATGACGGTAGAGCTGATACCCGTGCGGCGCGAGGAGCTGCGTGAGCTGTGGGAAATGCAGGTCGCTGCGTTTGCGGAGCTGCTGGAGCGATACCGAGATTATGACACAAGTCCTGCGAACGAGCCGCCGGAGCGCATCGAGGAAAGATTTGCCCAGCCGCAGACGACGTATTACTTCATCACGGCGGACGGCGTGCGGGTCGGAGCGATACGCATCGTGGATTTCCGCGAGGCGGGTCGGCGCAAGCGCATTTCGCCCATATTCATCATGCCGGAGCATCGCCGCCGCGGGCACGCCCGGCAGGCGATAGCGCAGGCGGAGCGGCGGCACGGCGCGGACGGCTGGATGCTGAGTACCATACTTCAGGAGGAGGGCAACTGCCGTCTGTATGAGAAAATGGGCTATGTGCGCACCGACGAAACGGAACGGATAAACGAGCGAATGACGCTGGTGTTTTACAATAAAAATTAGCGGAGAACGGAAAAAGCGAGGGAATAAATGCGTATCGGCAGACTTAAAAAACGATTGGCAGGCGCCTTCGGCAAGGAGCCGGAGGTGCATTATTTCGACGGAGACATGGAGTATATCCGCGCCTATTACGGCTTTCGGGCGAGCGAGGGGCGCGACGATTTTCTGATAGATGATATCACGTGGAACGACCTCGACATGGACAGGGTATACAAGCGTATAAATCCGGGGCGCTGTACCTCCGGAGAGCAGTATTTATATTATATGCTCCGCAGTCCCGCCGTCGATAAGGATACCTTTGAGCGCAGAAAGCAGATGATAGCCTATGCGGAAAAGGATTCGCAGCGTCGGCTGAAGCTCGAGCTTATCCTCGCGCGTCTCGGGCGCACAAGGCGGGCAGACCTCTGCCGCGCCTTTTATCCGTCAACGCACGGCGTCGGCATGCTGCTGGTATATCTGGCGCTGCTGACAGCTTTGCTGGTGACGGCGGCGGGAACGGCTTTTGCCGGCTTCAGCCCCATGACGATACTCGCGTCGGTGTTTGTGAACTTCCTCGTGCATGAGTTCGGCGTGCGGCGCTCGCAGATTGATTATGACACGGTGAATTATTCCGTGAATATGATATTTGCCGCGCGCAGACTGCGTCGCATGCGCGACCCTGAGCTTGACAGGCAGATGACGGCGGCATATGAAAGCCTTGACCGGCTGCGCGCGGTGCTGCGGACGGGCGGCGTTTCCAAAACGACGGACAGCGGCGGCATGGCGGACTTTATCGTTACGCTGACGCTGCTTGACCTGATAAGCTATGAGTTTTTGAAAAACAAGCTTGGCAGATGCCATGAGGACGTGTTCGTGATCCACGAGCACCTCGGGAGGCTGGACGCGGCGATCTCCGTCGCGTCATACAGAGCGAGTCTTGAGAAATACGCGGAGCCGGAGCTGAGCTTTGAGCAGGGCGCGGCGGTGCGCGCCGAGATAAGGGGCATGGAGCATCCGCTGCTGAAGGGCGCCGTGCCAAACGACCTGATTGCGGAAAAGCCGGTTTTGATAACCGGCTCCAATGCCTCCGGCAAGTCCACTTATCTAAAGACCGTCGTGCTGGCGGCGCTGATGGGACAGGGAATATGCACCGTGACGGCGGACTCATATCGCGCGCCTGTTTTTCGGATTTACACCTCCATGGCTCTCAGTGACGACTTGCTGGCGGGAGAGAGCTATTACATTGCGGAGACAAGGTCGCTAAAGCGGATACTGGACGCGGTGCGCGGGGAGGGCGGAGCAGTCATGTGCGCCGTGGACGAGGTTCTGCGCGGGACAAATACTGTCGAGCGGATCGCGGCGTCTGCCGAGGCGCTGCGGGCGCTGGCGGAGGCGGGCGCGCTGTGTCTGGCGGCGACGCATGATATCGAGCTGTGCGATCTGCTCGCCGACGCATACGGGCTGTTTCATTTTGAGGAAAGGCTCGGTGAGGACAGGATGCTTTTTGATTATAAGATACGCGACGGCAAGGCGACCTCGCGCAACGCGATAGATCTGCTGCGGCTGATGGGCTTTGACGGAGAGCTGGTGAAAAACGCGCATGAAAGGGCAGATCGCTATATGGAGACCGGCTCATGGCAGCCGCTGCATTAACTGGAGACAGGTATCAATAGGAAAGCAGCAGCGCCGGTCGGGTAAACCCGACCGGCGCGTTTTAGCAGTTATGCTTGCCGCCTCCCGCCGTCAAAATGCGTCGGTGGAGACGGATATATTTTCCTCGTGCGTGGTATAGTCGATATCACTGAATACGCCATCGAGCCAGCTTCTGTAAGCCTCGCCCGCGGCGGTCAGCGCGGCGCTCTGATACACGCCGCCCTTGCTGACGTAGTACATGATGTGATATCCGTAGTCGGTCTTGACGATGCCGTGGTCGCCGGGCTGACGGGAGGCGTCAAAGCACCAGTCGTTGAACTCCGGCACCATCTGACCGGGATAAACATCCTCGTAAAGACCGCCGTTTGCCGCCGAGCCGGGGTCGTGCGAGTTTTCCGCGGCAAGCGCGGCAAAGCTGTCCTCCGTGGCATTCTCCTGCCACTGTGCGTACAGCTCGGAAGCCTTGGCTTCCGCCGCCTTCAGAGCCTCGTCGCTGTTGTCCTCAGGCATTATGAGTATGTGGCGGACGTTGGCGTAGTATACCGTGTCAGAGTCGTCGTCTCCCACCGCAGCCTCCGCCTCGGCGGTGAAGCTCTCGTGCTTGCTGTTTACAAAGGATATGGCGGTAAAATAGTTCCGGCGATATTCGTAATAGCCGTCAAAGTCGGCGTATTTGCCGTAGATGGACTTCACATATTCGTCCACGCTGTCGTAGGAGCCATCAGCGTCGGCGCTCATGTCCGCGTAAAGCCCGTCAAGCTCCGCGGCGTATTCTCCATCGAGCGTGAAGCCCTCCTTTTCCGCCTCGTCGCAGAGACGCACGGTCTGCGACCACGTGTTCAGCGCGGAGTCCAGAAAATGATCGTGCCATGTCTCGGTCTCGGAATTGGGATAAAACTGCTCATCAAAGGGAACGCTCGTGTCGAGCACGGACATCAGATATTCGCCGTAGTAATCGTAGAGATAATAGAACTCGTCCATGTAATAGAAAGCGAGTCTGCTGTTCGTCAGCTCGTGACCGTTCATCTCGGCGGCGACCTTCAGCGCCTCGGCGGCAGTGTCCTCATCCGTCTCGGCGGGCTTGTCGACATTCTCGCTCAGTTCCGTATTGTCAGGGGCTTTATCCCCGGAGTCCTTGGCACGGAAAAGGTCGGTGCGGAAGTACAGCACAGCGGCGGATGCGAGTGCAAGCATGGCGAGCACGATGGCGACAATGCCGCCTGCGCCAAGCCGCCTGCGCTGCGGAGCTGCTGCGGGGGCCGGAGCATCGGAGATATTATCATATGCCTGCGCTGCCGCCTCCTGCGGGGCATAGGCTGCCGGCGCTTCGACGGAGGCGGCAGCCTCGCCAGCATCCGATGCAGCTTCCGGAGAGAAGTATTCCTCTTCGGGCAGACTGTCCTGAGCCTGTCCGCATTCTGTACAGAACTTACAGTTTTCGGCGATTTCGGCGCCGCATGATTTGCATTTCAAAAAAGCTCACCTCTGTATTTAAAATAAAAGCAGCAGGCATTTGCAGCCTGCTGCTTGGCGCGCCTGAAGAGACTCGAACTCCCAACCTTTGGCGTCGGAGGCCACTACTCTATCCATTGAGCTACAGGCGCATAAAAACACCTGAAATATTATAACATGAAGACGCATATTTGTAAACGATGAAAATAAATATTTTTTTTCGCGGAAAAGTGTGGTATACTTGATGTGTAAGATAAGAACGGCATAAGCGTCCTTTAGGAGAGTGTTTATGGACAGAGTGTTTAAGCCCGCCGTTGTCGGCGGCTTCCGACGCAGGGAGGTAATAGAATATCTGCAAAAGCTCGCCGAGGACAACAGAGAGTCCGCGCAGGAGCTGGAGCAGCGTCTGCAACAGGCAGAGCGGGAAAATGCCGAGCTGCGGCAGCGGCAGACGGAGACGGACGAGCGCAGCGGCGCGGTGCAGGAGCAGCTTGAGGAATACCGCCGCCGCGCGGACGTGCTGAGCGAGGAAAAGCGCGAGCTGGAGCAGCGTGTAGGCGAGCTGCAGCAGTCGCTGGCGGAGCTGGGGGAGCGCACGCGGGAGGAAACGGGAACCGTTTCCGAAGGGCTGACGGAAAAGCTGGAGAACGCCTGCCGCGTGTTCGACAGCTTTACGCTGCGGCTGGAGGAGATGCTGGCGGAGCTGGAGCGCGCAGAGCAGCGCGCGGAGGAGGCGCGGGCGCAGACGCCGGCGGCGAACAAGCTCGCTTCGCCCGGCGAGATACTTGCCAGGGCGCGGAAAACAAAATAAAGAGGGAAGAGGGAATATAAATGTTCAGGCGGAGAAGCGGAGCAAGGTATTTGAAAACGCTAAGTCCTTACGATAGGATAACCTCGCATGTTATGACGCGGCGCAGCGACGCGCAGGTGTTTTTCTGCGAGGAGATAGACTGCAAATATTGGGACGAATATATCGCGGAGAAGAAGGCGGAGGGCAGGGACATGTCATATCTGGACATCGTCACGGCGGGCATAGTGCGCGTATACGCCCAGCGGCCGGCGCTCAACCGCTTCATCATGAACAGCCGCGTCTTTGCCAACAAGGATATCAAGGTGTCCATGGCGGTAAAAAAGAGCTTGCGCGACGACGTTTCCTCCACGACGATAAAGATACCCTTTACCGGGCATGAAAATATCTTCGACGTGCAGGACAAGTTCAAGGAGGAAATACGCAAGAACAAGGGGACGGATACATCCAACAGCACGGACAAGCTGATGAAGTTCGTCATGAGCGGCCCGCATATCGTGGTAAAGCTGCTGGTGTGGACGCTCAAGCTGCTGGACCGCTGGAACATGATGCCCAAGGCGGTCATCGACGCCAGTCCCTTCCACGGCAGCATATTCGTGACTTATCTCAAGAGCGTCGGCATACGCGGCGTTTACCATCATATTTACGACTTCGGCACGATAAGCCTCTTCGTCTCGGTCGGCAAGGAAAAGCACGTGCCGGTGATAGACGCAGAGACGGGGGAGATACGCCCCGGCAAGATAATGGAGCTGCTGGTGGTGGCGGACGAGCGCGTGTGCGACGGGCTTTACCACGCCAAGTCCTTCCGGCTGATGAAAAAGTATATGGAAAACCCAAGGCTGCTGGAGGAAAGGCTGGAGGAGGTCGTGCAGGACGTCGATTGACGCCGCGCAGGTCAAAAAACAAGCAAATATATTCCCGATCTCATGTAAAAGCGATATCGGGATATTTTTTTGAAATCTTTTTCTAAAACCGTATTGCATTTTTTCCGTTTTGGCGGTATCATATTCAGCATAAACATGCAGTGAGGTGGATATTTGTGAACGAAAAGCAGGAGAACATGATAAGAATGTACGCTTCCAAGGTGTTCAACGACAGCGCCATGCGGATGTATCTGCCGGGAGATACCTACAAGCAGCTTAAAAAAACCATCGACCTCGGCAGACCGCTGGAGCCGCAGCTTGCGGACATCGTGGCAAACGGGCTGAAGCGGTGGGCGCTCGACCTCGGAGCCACGCATTACACGCATTGGTTCCAGCCGATGACGGGCGCCACGGCGGAGAAGCACGATTCGTTCATAAATCCCCAGCAGGACGGGGGAGTGATAATGTCCTTCTCCGGCAAGGAGCTGATAAAGGGCGAGAGCGACGCCTCGTCCTTTCCCTCCGGCTGACTGCGCATGACCTTTGAGGCGCGTGGCTACACCACGTGGGACTGCACCTCGCCGGCGTTCGTCAAGGACGACACGCTGTATATCCCGACCTGCTTCTGCTCCTTCAACGGCGAAACGCTGGACAGAAAAACGCCGCTGCTGCGCTCGATGGAAGCGCTTGACAAGCAGGCGCGGCGGGTGGTGAAGTTCTTCGGCTATCCGCAGGCGAAAAAGGTGGTCGCCATGGCGGGCGCGGAGCAGGAATATTTTCTCGTGGATAAAAATCTGTTTTCCCGTCGGCTCGACCTTGCCATGTGCGGCAGGACGCTTTTCGGCGCAAAGCCGGCAAAGGGACAGGAGATGGACGACCATTATTACGGCAATATAAAGGAGCGCGTGATAGATTTCATGCGCGAGCTGGACAGGGAGCTGTGGGAGCTGGGCGTACCGGCAAAGACGGAGCATAACGAGGCGGCGCCCGCCCAGCACGAACTGGCGCCGGTATATACCACTGTCAATATCGCCACCGACCAAAATCAGCTCATCATGGAAACGCTGAAAAAGGTGGCGCTGCGCAGGGGAATGGTGTGTCTGCTGCACGAAAAGCCGTTTGAGCGCGTCAACGGCAGCGGTAAGCACAATAATTGGTCGATAAACGTGGACGGCGGCAAGAGCCTGCTCGACCAGGGAAAAACTCCGGAATCCGCCGCGCTGTTCCTGCTTTTGCTGGCGGCGATGATCTGGGCGGTGGACGAATACGCCGACCTGCTGCGCGTTTCGGTGGCGACGCCGGGCAACGACTGCCGCCTCGGCGGGAACGAGGCGCCGCCGGCGATAGTTTCCATCTTTTTGGGCGATTTGCTGACGGACGTCCTCAATGAGATCGCCACCGGCAAGGAGTCCTCGATCAGGCAGGGCGGGAACATAAAGATCGGCGTGACGACCATACCCGACCTGCCCAAGGATATCTCCGACCGCAACCGCACCTCGCCGTTTGCCTTCACCGGCAAGAAGTTTGAGTTCCGCATGCTCGGCTCGTCGATGAGTATAGCGGACTGCAACACGGTGATCAACACGATCATGGCGGAAACGCTTTCGCGTATGGCGGAGCGGCTGGAAAACGCCGCGGATCTCAACGAGGAGGCGCGGAACATCATTCGTGACGTGATGCGCGACCACCGGCGGATAATCTTCAACGGCAACAGCTATTCGGAGGAATGGCACAGGGAGGCGGAGGCGCGCGGGCTGCCGAATATCCGCTCGGCGGTGGACGCCGCCGCGGCGCTGGTGGCGCGGAAGAATATCGAGCTGTTCGAGCGGCACGGCGTGCTGTGTGCAAAGGAGCTGGAGGCGCGGTACGAAATAAGGCTGGAGAGCTATGCCAAGACGCTGAGCATCGAGGCGGCGGCAATGACCGAGATGGCAAAGCGGCAGATAATGCCCGCAGCCATAGCCTACGGCAGATTTCTTGCCGACTCGCTCAACGCGATAAAGGCGACTGGATTGACCGTAGACGTGTCCGCCGAGGCGGGACTGCTGAAGGAGGTTTCGGCAGTCACGGCTCAGCTCAAGACAGGGCTGGGCAAGCTGGAAAAGGCGGCGGACAAGGCGGCTGAGATAGCGGAAGTGAAGAAAAGGGCGGAGTTTTGCCGCGACAAGGTGCTGCCGGCGATGAACGAGCTGCGTGCGGCGGCGGACAAGCTGGAGACGATAACGGCAAAGGAATACTGGCCTATGCCGACCTATTCCGAGCTGCTGTTCGGAATAATGTGAAAAAAAGACCGCCGTGCGAGCGAGGATAACGCTCACACGGCGGTTTTGATTTTTATGATTGCTACTCCACCAAGCCGAGCCGCAGCTTCCACTTGAGAATTCGCATCACGGACTCGTCCAGTCTGCTTTCGCTCAGCTCGCCGTTTTCCAGTGCAAGCCGGACGCGGCTGATCTCCTTTTCAAAATCCGTGGTCAGCACCAAATCGCAGCCCGCCTGTATCGCCATCAGCGCGGCGGAGCCGTCCGCGTCGTAGCGCGCCGCCGCGCCCATCAACAGGTCGTCGGTCGTTATCACTCCGTCAAAGCCCAGCTCCTCGCGCAGAACGCGGTAGACCGCGGGGGAGAGCGAGGCCGGAAGCTCCGCGTCCAGACAGGCGATAGTGTTGTGACTCATCATCACGGCGTCCGCGCCCGCCTCAATGCCGGCGATAAAGGGCAGAAAATCCTCGGCGGCAAGCTGCGCGTAGGGTCTTTCGTCCAAAACGCCGCCGGTGTGCGAGTCCGGGTTGCTGCCGTAGCCGGGGAAATGCTTCAGCACCGCGCCCATCTGGCGCAGCTCGCCGCCGACGCGGCACTGCTTCATTCCGGCAACGATGGTCTGCACAAGCTCCGCCGTGGTTTCCGCGTTCTCGCCCATGGAGCGGGCGTACATAAAGGCGCGGGAGTCGGTCACGACGTCCGCCACGGGAGCGAGGTTTACATTTATTCCGTGCAGCAGCAGAGTGCTGTTTTTATTTATAGCATCCTCCAGCAGGGCGTCCTTGCCCTGCGTTTTACATATCTGCTGGGGCGCGGCAGCCCGCCCGTCCGGGAAAAGGTTGGGGTTGCGGCTGGCGCGCGTCACGGTCCCGCCCTCCTCGTCGATGCCGAAGAGCGGAGCTATCGCCGCCGCCTCGCGGCAGGCGTCCAGCTTGTCCGCCAGCTCCTGTGCGCTCAGCCAGCCGCCGCCTGCGCGTTTGAAATCATTGGAGTACAGCACATAACCGCCGAGCTGGTATTCCCGCATTTTTTCGGCGGCGTCGACAGGAAAGCGGGCAAAGAACATCTGCCCCAGCTTTTGCTCAAGGCTCATGCCCGCCAGTATTTCCGCAGCGCGCGCCTCAATCGGGTCGGCAGGCTCCGGGTCGGGTTCAGGCTCCGGGTCGGGTTCAGGCTCCGGGTCGGGTTCAGGCTCCGGTTCAGGTTCAGGTTCAGGTTCGGGTTCGGGTTCCGGATCGGGGACGGCGGGCGCCGCGGCAGTATCCGCGGGCGGCGTCTCCGGCGGGGATATGTATGGGCTGTCCTCAGTGTTTATGCGGACGCAGCCTGCGGAAAAGAGCAGCAGCGCCAGCATAAATGCGGCAAGAAGCCGCGTTTTTGCTCTGTTCATGGCGTCTCCTTTAATTCGGCGTCAACCGTTATGCGGAGGTTTTTGCCGCTTCTTCCTCCTCCAGCTTGCGGTAGGATACCTTGCCTACCAGCGTGGTCGGCAGGCTCTCGCGGAACTCGATGTCATACGGCATGGCGTATTTGGCGATGTTCTTGCGGCAGTAGTCGAGCAGCTCGCGCTTCGTTTCTTCGCTTGCGCTCACGCCATCCTTTAGCACGACGAATGCCTTGACCTTCTGCATCTTATACTCGTCCGGCACGCCTATAACGCAGCTCATATGAACATATTCGTGCGCGTCGAGGATGTTTTCAAGCTGTCCGGGGTATACGTTATAGCCGGAGCTGATTATCATGCGCTTGATGCGTCCGCGGAAGTAAATGAAGCCGTCCGCGTCCATATAACCGAGGTCGCCGGTATATACCCATGTCAGTCCGTCCGCGTGCCTGCGGAGCGTCTGCGCCGTCTCGGCAGGGTGATTGATGTATTCCTTCATGACCGTGGGACCTGCCAGCAGTATTTCGCCCTCGGTGCCGTAAGGGACCTCGGTCTCGGTGCCCGGCTCTACTATTTTATAATAAGTATCGGGGAAGGGCAGTCCGATGCTGCCTTCTTTGGCAAGATGAGTGGGCGTGAGGCAGGACGCCGTCACGCACTCGGTAGTGCCGTAGCCCTCGCGTATCTGAACCTTGGCGTTGTGGTCGTAGAGGAAGGCGTCAAACTTTTTCTTCAACTCCACGGAGAGCGAGTCTCCGCCGGAGAAAACGCCCTTGAGACAGGAGAGGTCGGCGCCGTTCATATTCGGCAGCCGCAATAGCGCCTCATAAAGCGTGGGCACGCCGGCGATGAAGTTGCAGCGATACTTGGTGATGAGCTTGGCATAGCTTTTCGCCGTAAAGCGGGGGACCAGCACACAGCGGCCGCCCTGCGCCAGCATGGAGTGTATGCACACACCCAGCCCAAAGCCGTGGAACAGCGGCATCGCCGCCAGCATTTTGTCGCCGGGGCGGAACATGGGGTTGGTCGCCACTATCTGCGCGGAGAGCGCGTTGAAATTGAGATTGGAAAGAAGTATGCCCTTGGTCGTGCCGGTGGTGCCGCCGGAATACAGTATAGCGGCGGGGTCGTCCGCGCCGCGCTTCACCTTGTAATTCCAGAAGCACGCCTTGCCAAGCCGCATGAACTCCTTCCAGCGTATCACGGGCGCGTCGTCGGGGATGCGCTCTATTTTATATCCCTCGGTTATCATATATCCCGCCTTCACGGGCTTTGAAAGCTCGTCGCGTATGCTGGCGATGATTACGTTCACTATCTTGGTGTTCTTGCGTACCGCCTCAAACTTGCTGTAAAACTGGTCGAGCGTGATGACGGTGACGCTGTCGGACTCGTTGAGATAAAACTCTATCTCGTTTTCTGCGGAGAGCGGATGTATCATGTTGGCGACGCCGCCGACAAGATTGACCGCGTAAAACATGAATATCGCCTGCGGACAGTTGGGCATGGCGATGGAGACGCGGTCACCGGCGCGGATGCCGATGGTCTTGAGCGAGCGGGCGCACTTTTCTATCTCCTGCACCAGCCTCTTGTATGTGGTAGCCTTGCCCATGAAGTCAAACGCCACATTGTCCGGGTACTGCGCGGCTATTTTCTCCACTGCCTCAAAGAGAGAACCTTGAAAATATTCGAGATGTGCCGGCACGCCGCCGAGATTTTTCACCCACGGCGTTTTTGCGGTTATTTTTTCGTCCATTACAATTCCACCTTTTCGTTCATCGGAAGCTCCAGCAGCTCCGGCTGCTCCAGCAGACGCCGCAGAAGCTTCACGGATTTTGAATAATAATACCCGTCGGCGAGCCGCTCGTCGATGGTCAGTCCGAGGTCTACGCTCTCGCGCATGTTCACGTTGCCGTTTTCATCAAAAAAGGGCGAAAGCTTTTTCTCGCCGATGATGCAGAACAGCGAGTTGGTACCCCAGTTGGTCAGATGATGATATCCGCTCTTTAGCTTGATGGAGCCGAGATTGGACAGTATCACCGAGGAATAATAAGGGTCGGTGGCGATGAGAAAGTTCGGGCACCAGCCGTGGCGGTCGAGCCAGGTGATGAACCGCACAAGAGACTTGGAGAGAAAACGCGGCATCTTGTTGAGTATCTCCATGCTCTGCGTGGAGCGGTCGGTGACGTCGTCCCGGCGGCAGTCCTTTATCTGCGCGCGGATCTTTTCATGCACGGTATGCACGGTGTCCTCCGGCTCGGCGTAAATAAAGGCGAGCGCCTCCTCGCTCTCGTCGTCGAACTCCTTTTTTACCACAAACGACGCGCTCAGCCGGTTGCGCTGATAGAAGTTCTTGTTCTGGATAAAGCGGTTCAGCTTCGGGCGGAGCGTGACGGTCTTGAGCAGGGCGGCAACGATGACGTGGAACATGGTGTAGGGAAAGTCCGTTTCCTGCGCGTTCTGCCGCTTCAGCCATTCGTTCAGCGCGGTGACGTCGATGCGCTCCGATATGTACGCTTCATTGTCGCAGCGGTTGGGGTGGATATTGGGGACGACGAAATGCATGGCGTCCAGCTCGCGCAGCAGCACGCCGTCCTTGCGGTCGCCGAGGCGCCGTTTACGTTTTTCCATCTATGCTACTCCTTTGCTTTTTATTTACAGACCAAAGCCGCCGTCCACACCGAGAACCTGTCCGGTGATAAATCCGGCGGCGGGGGAGGCCAAAAACAAAGCGGCGGCGGCAACCTCCTGCGGAGTACCTATCCTGCCGAGCGGCGTGCTTTCAGCCAGCTCGCGCATATCCTCGCCGCTGAAGCCGGCGCACATATCCGTGTCTATCACGCCGGGCGCGATGCAGTTGACGGTGATCCCGCTGGGACCGACCTCCTTCGCCAGCGCCTTGGTCAGCCCTATCACGGCGGCCTTCGCTGCGGAATAATGCGCCTCGCACGCCGCGCCGCGCACGCCCCAGACCGAGGAAACCGTGACGATGCTGCCGCTGCCGCGTCTTATCATATGCGGCAGAAACGCGCGGCAGGAATAAAAGACGCCTCCGGTGCAGACGTCCGTCATGCGCCGCCACTCGGCGTCGGTTATGTCGCACAGCAGCTTTTGCTGGGCGATGCCGGCGTTGGCGATAAGCACGTCGGCACGCCCGAAGCGGGCAAGCACGGCGTCCGCCATTCGCCGCACGGAGTCCGGCTCCGCCACGTCGCAGCAGAACGCCTCGGCATCCGTGCCGGCGGCGCGCAGCCCGCGCACGAGCTCCTCCGCGGCAGCCGCGCTTTGATGATAGCAGGCGGCGACGCT
The DNA here is from genome assembly GCA_017453985.1 of Clostridia bacterium. Lineage (GTDB taxonomy): Bacteria > Bacillota > Clostridia > Oscillospirales > Butyricicoccaceae > RGIG3726. The sequence goes on along the minus strand of JAFTDT010000109.1, from coordinate 314 downwards.
GTACCCCGCGGCGGCAAACGCCTCCGCGCAGGCGCGCCCTATCCCGCGCGAGGCGCCGGTTATAACAACAGTCTCAGGCATCATACACCTCTTGATAAGGTAGGATATGTTAATAGGTATATTATACCAAATTGCCGCAGACTGTCAATAAAACAAAGATAATGAAGGCAAACTTAGCGGCAAAAGAGAGAAAGCAATATGTATGCTTTTGTATGCTTTGCAGAGAGGAGATGAGCGGAGCTGCCTCTTATCGTGTGTGGGCATTTTGCATATTTTTCAGAATGTATTTTTGGCTAAAACACCAAAAATAAAAT
>JAFTDT010000108.1 GCA_017453985.1 Clostridia bacterium | reverse complement strand
GGGGCTTGCGCAAGAGGGAATAATCGAACAAGGATTTAGAGGAACGAATTTTCAACAGAGCAAGAGCTTAGAGGAACGAATTTTTTAGTCAAATAAGAGCTTATAAGTAAGGGCTTAGAGGAATGTCAGACGGCGTAGGAACGTCAGACGGCGGCAGATGCCGCACAAAGGAGCGGCAAGAGATTAGGCGTCAAACGCACGGGATCCTTCGCATTCGCTCAGGATGACAGTGCGACACGGTCTTTCCGAAAAATGTTATTCTGTCATTCTGAGGAACGCAGTGACGAAGAATCCCCTCCGTCCGGCGCCGTGCTTGTCCCGCAAGCGTCAGCAAGCGATTTAATACGCGGTATTGCCGCGCAGCCGAAGGATCTCGGAAATAAATTCGTCAAAGCCTGTTCGCCGGACTCCCGGCGGCAGGGAAGGCTTTCCTGCCGCTCCGTCGCCAGCGCCGCCCGGCGGGAGATAAACCCCCGCCCTGCCGTGCGCTGACGGAGGCGCTTTACGCGCCGCACCCTTACGCCTATCGGCGCAAAGGGGGCAAGTCGGGGAGCGTCTGACGCAAGAAATCGATTACGCGGCGCGGCACCCCCTCAAGGGAAACGCTTGCAGAGTGCGGCGCCAAAGCAAGGATCAATAATATATTACGACCGCGATCATTTATTTTTTACCTTCATTATTTACTATAAATCCCATTTAATCGCGCCTTATTTTTCAATTGCCAAATTCACAATAACCTGTTAAATTTTTCTTGGCCCCTGTGGAATAATTTTTGCCTGTTGAAAGCGTATAAAAAACGACCTGCTTTTCAACAGAGGGCTGTGCAGACGCAAAGCCTCTGCCCGAAACGCCTGCGTGGACTTTTCCACAGCTTCCACAGCCCCTACTACGACTACTATAAATTTTTACATACATATATGAAGGGAAAGGAATGACGAAAAATGAAGTTTTCCTGTGAAAAAAACTCCCTGCTGGACGCCATCTCCGTCTGTATCCACGCCGTCGCCGCCAAGAATGCCGGCACGGTGCTGGAGGGACTGCTGATAACCGCCGGAGAGGACGTGACGCTGACCGGATTTAATTACAAGACCGGCATACAGATGAGCTTCCCCGCCCTCGTGCAGGAGCGCGGCGCGGTGGTGCTCGGCGCGCGCATCATCTCCGACATAGTCCGCAAGCTGCCGGACAGCACGGTGGAAATTTCCGCCGATGAGCGCATGACCGTGACCGTCAAATGCGCCAGCAGCGAGTTCAATCTGGTCGCCTACGATCCGGCGGAGTTCCCAGAGCTGCCGCAGGTCGAGCGCAGCATGGGCGTCAGCCTGCCGGCGCTGACGCTGAAGGAAATGATCAACAAGACGCTGTTTGCCGTTTCCGAAAACGAAAACAAGCCGATACACACCGGCTCGCTTTTCGAGGTGGACGGCAGCGACGTGACCGTGATCTCCGTGGACGGCTATCGGCTGGCGGTGCGCCGCGAAACGATCGAAAACCGCACGGGCGGCTCCTTCCGCTTTGTGGTGCCGGGACCGACGCTCAAGGACGTGGTGCGGATACTGCCGGACGATCCGGAGACGGTCTGCACGATCTATCCGGAGCGCAAGCACGCTTTGTTCGAGTTTGGCGACGTGCTGGTGACGACAAGGCTCTTGGAGGGCGAGTTTCTCAATTATAAGGCGGCGGTGCCGATGGACAATCCCGTGCGGCTGCGTCTCAGCCGCGCCGCGCTGATCGAGGCGGTGGAGCGTGTGTCGCTGATCATCTCCGAGCGGATCAAGAACCCCGTGCGCTGCCTCTTTGAGGGCGACACGCTCAAGCTCTCCTGCATCACGGCGATGGGACGCAGCTTTGACGAATGCAGCATACCGTCCTGCGGCGAGAAGATCGAGATCGGCTTCAACAACCGCTATCTGCTGGACGCGCTGCGGGCGGTGAGCGACGAGGAGTTCATGCTCTGCCTCAAGAGCGGGCTTTCGCCCTGCGTGCTGCAGCCGGTGGAGGGCGACAGGTTCCTTTACATGGTGCTGCCCGTGCGGCTCAAGGCGGGCGAATGAATAAAATAGAGATAAGCACGCCGTTCATCAGGCTGGACGCGCTGCTCAAGCTCGCCGGTGTCGCCGGGACCGGCGGCATGGCGAAGGAGCTGGTGCAGGGCGGCGAGGCGCGGGTGAACGGCGAGATATGCACCCAGCGGGGAAAAAAGCTCTATCCGGGCGACCGGGCGGAGGCGCTGGGCGTCATGATGGAAGTCGCGGCAGATGGAGATAGCTAAAATAGAGCTGCGCGGCTTTCGGAGCTGGCGGGAGGCAAGCCTTGAGCTGGCGCCGGGGGTGAATATCATCTGCGGCGGCAACGGGCGCGGCAAGACCAATCTGCTGGAGGCGGTATTCCTGCTTTCCGGACTGCGGAGCTGGCGCACGCCGCTGCGGGCGGAGCTGATAACTCACGGCGGCGAGGCGGCGCGCATCGGCGCGCAGGCGGTCTCGCGCGGGCGCGATTTTGAGATAGATATGCACATTCCGGCGCGAGGCGCGCTGGGCGTCAGGGTCAACGGCAGAAGGCTGGAGACCCGCGGCGCGCTGAGCGAGGTGGTGCGCTGCGTGCTGTTTTCGCCGGAGGATCTGGAGCTGGTGCGCGGCTCGCCCGCCATGCGGCGTGAGCTGCTTGACCGCGCGCTGTGCCAGCTCAGACCGCGCTATGCGCAGGCATTGCAGCGGTATGGGCGCGTGCTGGCAAGCAAGAGCCGCGTGCTGCGGCAGGAGGACGGCGGCGGACGCGAGCTGCTGCCGGAATACGACGCGCAGCTCTGCACGCTGGGCGCGGGACTGCTGCGCTATCGGGCGCGGTACGTGCGGCTGCTAGCAGAGGAGGCGGCAAAGGTGCAGCTTGAGCTGAGCGGCGGCACGGAGCGGCTGGAGCTGGGATATAAAACGGTAAGCACGGTCGGAGATCCGTTTGCGCCGGAGGCGGAGCTGCGGCAGGCGCTGGCGGCGCACATGGCGGCGCACAGGGAAGCGGAGCTGGCAAGCGGCAGATGTCTTTCCGGCGTGCATCGGGACGATCTGGAGATAAGCATAAACGGCTATGCGGCGCGTGCCTTCGCCTCGCAGGGGCAGGCGCGCTCGTGCGTGCTGGCGCTGAAGCTGGCGGAGCGCGAGCTCTTCCGGCAGGATATGGGCGAATACCCGCTGCTGCTGCTGGACGACGTGCTGAGCGAGCTGGACGCTTCCCGTCAGGCGTATATCGCCGGGCATACCCCCGGCGGACAGACGGTGATAACCTGCTGCGAGCTGAACGCCGGTTTTGCGCCGGATAAGGTGATCGAGATATGAGGCGGGAATTGGCGAGTTTGGAATTTAGAATTTATGGAGTTAACTATGGTAAATAATGAAACTGTGAACTTCTTGCATCTTGTGAGGAAGCAGATATGAATGATTGCGTAGATTTTGGTATTATTCCAAACATAGAATATGGTAAGGACTACTCACTTATAGGCGATCCATCCGAATATGAAGCCCTATATGCGCAATATCGCTGTGTTTCTGTTTCGGATGACATTGTTGACACATGGATCCCGCTAACTGATAATATGCCGACATACTTATGTTCCTTGAGTAGGGCAAATAAAGGGATTGACCATTATGGCGTTACAATAATTCCTCCGACGTCCGTAAAAATGCTTCTTGATATTGTACGCTTATGTATGGATACCACCCTTAATGAATCAGTTGAAGAACTGGTTAAACTACTCAATGTCGCTGCTGAAAATAGCCAACATATTATTTGTTATGGGATATGATTGAATACAAGAAAATTCAAGTCTCAGAAGACGACAAGTATATAGAAGAACTATTAAACCTATCAAAAGCATGGGCCAATGAAGGTTGCTGCTCAGCGTACTATGAAAACGAGCCCGATGAGTTTATCAACCATGAAGTTTATATTGCTATAGACCAAGAAAAAATAATTGCTTATGCTTTGGGTAATGTAAGAGCATTAGAAGAGAAAACATCCTACAATACAGTAGGCGAAAAATGCTTTGAGTTAGATGAAATTTTTGTTGATGCAAAATATCGCAATCAAGGAATAGGACAAGATCTTTTTAGGTTCATAGAGCAAGACGTAAAGACTAGGGTTGACCTTATTGGAACAATAGCAACATCCAATAATTATGATGAACTTCTTAGGTTTTATATCGACGAGTTGAGCATGGAATTTAAACATGCGTTATTGATAAAGAGGATGAAGTAGACAAATTCTGATTAGGGATTTAGAATTGAGAATTGGAAATTGCGAGGAACGTCGCCCTGTCATTCTGAGAAATTGGGAATTAGAAAAAAGGCAGGGCAGCTACCCGTCAGACGGCGCAATGAAGCGCACCGTTTCCGTCAACGCACTCACCAAAGGCTCCCTTGTGTAAAGGGCGCGACGCGTTAAGCAAACATGCCGGTGGCATGTTTGTAGCCAAAGCGGGGAGCAGGCTATGACTGCGACCGCTGTCTGCGAAGCAGACTGAGGGATTGTATATTATGCAATACGCATTAACATTCTGCCCTCCGTCAGACGGCGGGAGATAAAACTCCGCCGCCTCATTCGTCCCTGCGGGACGCTTTCCCCCACGGGAAGGCTTGCGGAATGGGCGCCGCGACATAAGATATTGCTCTAAAAGGAGAAAAGCTTTGAAAAAAGAGTTAAGCGTTAAGCAGAAAAACGCCGATGAGGTGGAGAAATGAATGGTCGGGAATGTATAAAGGAGTTTCTGACGCTGTTTCCGGAGCATACGGAGCATTACCGTGAGCATATGGCGGATTACGGTGAACTGCTGCAGCATGTGTTTTATGCAGAGGTAATCAATATTCCGCTGTTTGACCTGCTGAAAAGCAATGATGACTTGAATCGGATACAAAAATATGTGAAATTCATTGAGCATATGTGGTCGCAGGGCGATGAAGCCGTGCGGAATGTAGTTGATGTGACGATACTTGAGCGATTGTCGGATGATGCCGACGTATGGCGCAGCTTGGGCAAATATATTTCCGCGAGCCTCAGAGAATATATTAACGGGAAGCTGCTTTTGCAGAATTACCTCATGCACCATGTAGAGCCGATTTGAGAGATTATGTCTTGCCGTCAAGAGTCTGACTTTCGCAAGACTGCAGAGAGATGAAGGCATTGCGCCCAGCACGTCACAGCTTTTATCAGCGCGCCGCGCAAGGCTTAATTAAAAAGGAGGGCAAGCTTTGTGTTCGGAGGAAAAGAAGAACGCCTGAAGAAGCTGCTGCAAAAAGCGGCGGAGGGCAAGCTGTCCAAAAGCGAGCATAAGGAGCTGCGGGAGCTGCTGAATTGGAAGTACGGAAAGCGCCGCTCAGGCACGTTTTCACTTGAGGAAATGATGTTTTACGACGCGCTGTTCGGAGATTGAATACGCGCCCATGGCGCGGAACGATCCCACCGGTTTTTGCGGGACGAAAATCACCTTCCTTGTGCTTCGCACAAAGGAGGCAGGTTAAGGAGTCGCTGACGGGAGAGCACCCGCCGAGGGAGGGCAGCTTCTGGGCGAAGTTCGTCGATGTGTTCCGGCAGGAAAGGGCGGTTGTATTGCCAAAAGCATATACCAATAGTTATATTTTACATAAAAACAACAATGAGGAAACGAAAACAAGGGTATCTTTTGATACGTTGAGTATAAATAATCATATATATTACAAAGAGGAAAAATGTATCTTCATCTCGGACAGGGCGTGACGGTCACGCAGAAAAGCATCGTGGCGGTGATCGACCTCGACACCGCGACTTGGTCGCGCCACACCCGCGCCATGCTGCGGCGGGCGGAGGAGCGCGGCGAGGTGGTTTATGTCACGGACGAGCTGCCCGCCTCGGCGGTGGTCTGCGCGGAGGGCGGCAGGCGGACGGTGTATATCTCGCAGATATCAAGCCGCACGCTGCTGAAAAGGCTGCAAATCCCCGCATGGAGCGAGGGATAAAGCCGAGCGGCTTGCGCGGAGCAAACCGCTTCCGTCAGACGGCGTAGGGCGGGGGCTTGCTCCCGCCGCAGACCGGCAGACCGCTTCCGTCAGACGGCGGGAGATAAACCCCCGCCCTACTGGGGGAGGCAAGGGCAGGGCGGCGCACGTCCGCTCTCACATATAACCACGGAGGCAGCAATGCCGCGCCACCTCATCCGTCCCTGCGGGACACCTTCCCCCGGGGGGGCTTGCGGGGGCTTGCGCAAGAGGGAATAATCGAACAAGGATTTAGAGGAACGAATTTTCAACAGGGCAAGAGCTTAGAGGAACGAATTTTTTAATCAACTAAGAAGCTTATAAGTAAGGGCTTAGAGAAACGTCAGACGGCGGCACTCCGTCAGACGGCGTAGGGCGGGGGCTTGCTCCCGCCGCAGACCGGCAGACTGCTTCCGTCAGACGGCGGGAGATAAACCCCCGCCCTACTGGAGGGGAGGCGTTGGCGTGGTGCTTGACAGAAGCCTCGCGGCGGCGCTCGCCCCTATACAAGCCCCAGTCCGGCGGCAAAAGTCCATCATCACATACGACAAATAAACGCTTTACAAGCGGGAGGACATACAATGAACGAACATCATCGGGTAGAAGAAAACTACGACGCAGAAAAAATTCAAGTCCTGGAGGGGCTGGAGGCGGTGCGAAAGCGCCCCGGCATGTACATTGCCACCACCAGCTCGCAGGGTCTGCATCATCTGGTCTACGAGATCGTGGACAACGCCATTGACGAGGCGCTGGCGGGCTTCTGCGACCGCATCACGGTGGAGATCCTGCCGGGCGACGTCATCCGCGTCACCGACAACGGGCGCGGCATTCCGACCGGCGTGCACCCCAAGATGGGCATCTCCACGCTGGAGGTGGTCTTCACCGTGCTGCACGCGGGCGGCAAGTTCGGCGGCGGCGGCTACAAGGTGGCGGGCGGTCTGCACGGCGTGGGCGCCAGCGTGGTCAACGCGCTGTCCGAATATCTCAGGGTGCGCGTCTGCAACGAGGGCAAGGTGCATGAAATGGCGTTTGCCCGCGGCGCGGTGACGCAGCCCATGACCGTGACCGGCGATACGGACTTGACCGGCACGACCGTGGAGTTCAAGCCGGACGGCGAGATCTTCGACGAGCTGGAGTACGACTACGAAACGCTGCTGACGCGCATGCGCGAGCAGGCGTTCCTCAACGCGGGCGTGACCATCGTGCTGCGCGACGCGCGCGAGGGACGCGAGCGCGAGGAAACCCTCTGCTACGAGGGCGGCATACGGCAGTTTGTCGAGTATATCAACCGCAACAAGACGCCGGTGCACGAGGATATCATCTACTTTTCCGCCGCCCGCGAGGGCAGCGAGGCGGAGGTCGCCATACAGTACAACGACGGCTATAACGAGATGGTGCTGTCCTTCGCCAACAACATCAACACGCCGGAGGGCGGCATGCACGAAACGGGGCTGAAGACGGCGCTGACCCGCGCCATCAACGACTATGCCCGCAAGTATAAGATGCTCAAGGACGACGACAAAAACCTCACCGGCGACGACGTGCGCGAGGGCATAACCTGCGTGGTCAGCGTCAAGCTGGAGGAAGCGCAGTTCGAGGGGCAGACCAAGACCAAGCTGGGCAACGCCTTCATGCGGACGATGGTGGACAACATGGTGTACGACAACCTCTCCGCCTATCTGGAGGAGAACCCCACCGTCGCCAAGGCGATAACGGAAAAGACTCTCGCCGCCGCCCGCGCCAGAGAAGCGGCGCGCAAGGCGCGCGAGGCGACCCGCCGCAAGAGCGCGCTGGACAGCGCCTCCATGCCGGGCAAGCTGGCGGACTGTCAGGAGCGCGATCCCGCCCTGACCGAGATATACATCGTCGAGGGAGACAGCGCCGGCGGCAGCGCCAAGAACGGGCGCGACCGCCGCTATCAGGCGATCCTGCCGCTGTGGGGCAAGATGCTCAACGTCGAAAAGGCGCGCATCGACAAGATATTCGGCAACGAAAAGCTGATGCCGATGGTGACGGCGTTCGGCGCCGGCATCGGCGAGGAGTTTGACATCAGCAAGCTGCGCTACGGCAAGATAATCCTGATGGCGGACGCCGACGTGGACGGCAGCCATATCCGCACGCTGCTTTTGACCTTCTTCTACCGCTACATGCGCCCGCTGATCGAGGAGGGGCACGTCTACATCGCGCAGCCGCCGCTCTACAAGGTCGCGCCCCGCGGCAGAAATCAGGAGCCGCGCTACGCATACAATGACAGGCAGCTCGCCGCGCTTTTGCAGGAGTTCCCCGGCGCGGACGTGCAGCGGTACAAGGGCTTGGGCGAGATGTCGCCGCAGCAGCTCTGGGAAACGACCATGGACCCCGAGACGCGCACCATTCTGCGCGTCAACGTGGAGGACGCCATGCGGATAGATCAGACGCTGACGATCCTGATGGGCGAAAAGGTGGAGCCGCGCCGCGAGTTTATCGAGCAGAACGCCCGCGACGTGGTGAACCTCGACGTGTAAGACAGACGCACTCGCGGATGGGGAGACGGGCGGCGCGGGCGAGCCTTACGGTGGCGCAGCAGCCGCGCCCGCGAGTGCGGGCGAACGGGCTTTGACGAATTCATTTCCGGGATCCTTCGGCTGCGCGGCGTGACCGCCGCTCCGCTCAGGATGACAGTTTAAAGGAAGCCTTGGGAGTCCCCCGCGCCTTGCCCTCTCCGTCAGCGCACGGCAGGGCGGGGAGCAGGCTGTGACTGCGAGCTATGGGATTTTATCGGATCGTCTTATGTCAAGACTCCGCACATGCGGGGGTTTATCTGCCGCCGTCTGACGGAGGAGGTCTGCCTGATGCGGCGGGAGCAAGCCCCCGCCCTACGCCGTCTGGCGGAAGCGGTTTGCAAGCCACCCGGGGGAAGGTGTCCCGCAGGGACGGATGAGGTGGCGCGGCGTTGCCGCGTATTAAATCGCTTGCCGCCGCTTGCGGGACAAGCACGACGCCGGACAGAGGGGATTCTTCGTCACTGCGTTCCTCAGAATGACAGAATAACATTTTTCAGAAAGACCGTGTCGCACTGTCATCCTGAGCGAATGCGAAGGATCCCGTGCGTCTGAGGTCTAATCTCTTGCCGCTCCTTTGTGCGGCATCTGCCGCTGTCAGCGACTCCCTCCCTTGCCTCCTTTGTACGAAGCACAAGGGAGGTGTCGGCGCATTCGGCGCCGCCGGTGGGATGCTATCGGATTATCTGATGTCAAAGCTCTGCACATGCGGGGGTTTATCTCCCGCCGTCTGACGGAAGCGGTTTGCAAGCCCCCCGGGGGGGTGTCCCGCAGGGACGGATGAGG
>JAFTDT010000107.1 GCA_017453985.1 Clostridia bacterium | reverse complement strand
GGTGAAGGAAAACCTTGAGGCAAAGCACGCGCAGGAATAAACGGCTGAATTAAAAAGGGCTGTGAGGACAAGTGGTATTGCTCAAAGGGACAAAAAGTGAACTTAAGGGCAATATCGGTACGGAACAAGGGTACAAAGACGCCACAGATCGAAGCGGTCTGTGGCGTCTTTGTTTATATGTGCAACGAGTCAATCTGCGGGTGGGCTCGTTACTATTTATAAACTTGCTCTCTAACCTCTCAACGAGCGGAAAATCTTTAACGCATAATGTAGTGACAACGCATTGACATTTCGCCCTCGTGCGGATATACTAAAGGCAAAGGAGCGTGAAGTAAATGAACAAGCAAAATGTAAATACGACCTCTGCGGCAAAGACCGCCTCTTTTCAAATGCGTATCAATCCCGACGTGAAGAAAAAAGCCGAAACGCTCTATGCAAGCTATGGCCTCACGTTGACGGACGCCGTCAATATTTTCATTCAGCAATCCCTAAACTCTAATGGGCTGCCGTTTCTCATGTCACCGGAGAACAAGGCATACCTGAAGGGCAAGGCTATGGAGCGGCTGATGGTCGAGGTAGAAAAGGGATGGCAGTCGGCGGAGCAGGACGGCTGGGTCAGCTTAGAGGAAGCGGAAAAGAGGCTGGGGATCGCCCATGAATAAGCTGCGCCTCACGCCGGAGGCGGTAAACGATCTTTTGGAGATTAAAACATATATCTCCGACAAGCTGCAAAACCCCTCCGCCGCAGAGAATACTGTGCGGCGCATTACAACCTCCCTGCGGCTTCTCACAAGACACGCCGAGGCGGGGCCTTCGGTTGAGGCTGCTACCGGTTACAAAACAGACCTCCATTTTCTTGTGTGCGGCAACTATATCGCCATCTATCGTATTGAGGGGAAAACTGTTTCCGTAGCCCGTGTTTTCAACGGGAGACAGGACTATCTTCGTCTGCTTTTTGGAGAGAGGGAATAGTTATTAATCACCCTGTCGCATATCATCTATAAACCAAATGAACCCTCTTATAAATTATGAAAGAAATGGTAACATGGAATATATATATACAGCAGAAGCAAGTGTAAAATGGAATATGACCCTGTATCAAGTGGAGGAGGCATGCAGAAAGAAGCGCATTCCGGGCGCATTAGAACAAAACGGGGATTGGCTGGTGCCGGCGGACGCGCGGCGGCCTGTGTCTCGGTGCTGCCCGTTTCTTTCCATGACAAATCTGTATTCTGCCCCAGGCAGCGCAGACCATGTGGCAGAGGTCTTGCCGCCAGACGAGGCCCTGCTTTTTCGCGCCCAGCTTGCTTATTACAGAGGTGAGATCGACGTTGCTTGCGCTGCGTCTCGCAGATGTTTAAATCAGGATTCTGACCTCAATACACATATCGGAACAGGTATGATACTCTCCTTGGTGGCAATGTACCGCGGAGACAAGCATCTTTGGCAAGAGGCAATGTCATACATAGAAGCCGCGCCATGTCATAACACGGAGGATGAAGAACAGCGATTATTTTGGCTTGCCGCTGCGAGCAGCGCAATTTATGACACGAAAAGCTTCCCCGACTGGTTTCAACGCGGCTCCTTTGAGCATTTACCTGTAGATTCATATCCTTCTGCTTACTTTTTTTATATAAAGCAGCTATTGGTGTTTTGTCAGGAAACGGCGGTTCTTTGGAAACTGGACAGCAAGCAGTTAAGCACTCTGCGGGTGATCCCGGCAATCGCCGAGCCTTTGATTTCTCAAGCTCAGGCTGACGGGGCGCTGCTCCCGGAAATATATCTGCGCCTTCTATGTGCCGTTGGCCTGCACGACTGCGGCGACGCCGCGCTGGCCTCGATTCACGTGGACCGCGCGATAGAACTTGCGCTCCCCGATCGGCTCCTCTCTCCGCTTGCGGAATATCGCAGACAACTGCACTTTCTGATGGACGACCGGCTGCGTAAAATCTCGCCGGAGGCGGTTTCTAAGGTGCGCGCGCTCAACAAGAAGCTTCTTCACGGCTGGGTAAAGCTGCATAACGCCGTTCTTGACCGCACAGTATCCAATGAGCTTACCGTCAGGGAACACGAGGTGGCGAGATTGGCGACGGTTGGTCTGAGCAATCAGGAGATCGCGGAGAGACTGAATCTCACCGTGAGCACAATTAAGCAGACGCTCCATAATGTAATGAATAAGACGGATACCAAAAATCGCCGAGAACTGAATAAGCATTTGTAAAATACTAACTTTTTTGTCCGCTTTGGTATGTTTAAAATAGTATTGATTTCCCTTACACTTAGCTTAGATAGGTGTAGGGGATTGTTTTTTGCGCTTGTAATAACGCGTTATCCACTGTGGTGTAAATTGTGAAAAAGAGAGGATGTGAGACCTTGCGCGCACGAAATGCTGAAGACGCGGATACCAAACAGGCTGTTCTGCGCTCCGCCGCCGTTTTGTTTTTGGAGCGAGGCTTCACCGGCGCTACGGCGCAGGCTATCAGCGAACGAGCAGAAGTGACGACCGGCGGTATGTTCAATTATTTTGACAGTAAGGAGGCGGTGCTGTGTGAAATCGTCCAAGAGATGTTCCGCAAGCAGCTCAGCACCGTGGAGCGCATTCTGCCATCTTCTGATCCTGCGTTGCAGTATGGCACGAAGGCGGCTCTGCAATTTCACATTGCTGAGCTGAACGAGTCCCTTAGAGATGTGTACGTATCTGCCTACAGCCTTCCCACAACGACTGCGCAAATCCACAAAATGGTAACCAAAATGATTTACAGATCATTTAAAGACGCCTTCCCCGACTATGGCGAAAAGGATTTCTATGAGCTGGAAATCGGGACAGCGGGACTGATGCGAGGGTATTTGGCGTATCCCTGTAACATGTACTTTACCTTGGAAAACAAGATAGATCGTTTTCTGGAAACGGGAATGAGCATCTATCGCGTTCCGCCGGAAAAGCGAAAGAATGTGATCGCATCGATCCATGCGCTGCCGATGGAGGAGGTCGCCGTGCAAATGGTCGCGGACGTTATCACCTATTACGGCGGGGCCGGTGATACCGTGCATCAACATATACGGCACATCAACGACAAAAACAGGAGGATTTTGAAATGAAAACGAACCAACACAGCCGGTTAAAGCGGATGGCAACAGCCGCCTTAAGCCTGCTTCTTTTCCTGACTCTGCTGCCGCTAAACGCCATGGCGCAGCTCGGCCCGATGTATGAGGCCGACGAAGATGAGGTTTCCTATTTCCAGGTGAATCTGAGCAATCTGTCAGATTCGCTCTGGGATTATGCCGAAAGTACCCCGACAGGAACCTATCACTTTCTTTCAAACGATTATATCACCTTTATCCTGCGGCCCGACGGCAACACCTCCACGCTGCCCACCCGGCTGTACCGGGATACGCTGGAAAAGCTGAGGGCTGGGGCCGGCGATAATATGGGTTCCCTGCTGACGAAGCTCCCCCTGACCGAGGAGCATCGGTTTTATCATGACAGAACAGGCTCGGGTAGGTTGCAGCTCACCATGGAAACCAGCCTGCAAACCTCCCGAGACGGAGACACGCTCACCGCCCACTACACACGGAACAATGAGCCCTCCACCACCGTCAAGGCAACCTATCGGCTGGTAAAGGTAGGCAACGGCAACTACAATGGCGCTGACCTCAGCGGGACCACCTGGGCTGTCCGCGCCGACTTCGATCTCGCCTATGATACGAATAGGCACACCTTCTTTCCGACACTTGGAGAGAATGAAACTGGCCACGCACTGGTGATGGTCACCGACCACATCGGCTTTGCCCAGGTCCATCATGATAAAACGGGCCCGCTTATGCTCTCCGGCGGAGGTAAAGAGAGCGTGTGGCAGTCCTCCGATGTGGTGCCCCGTACTTCGACCTATTGGTTCGGCCACAATGAGGCGTATACCCGCGCCTTCGGCGCAGACAATCAGTTTGTGGCAGTGGGGAATTACGGCCCCTACGGCGCGACCGGGGAGGGGCCGAAGGGAGGCGTCGACGGGCACTGGACCGGCGACCCGGATGATCCGTGGTTTTATGAGGGCGGCCACTATCCCTTGGAGTATTCCTATGAGAAACGCTCCTTCAAAAATTATTTCGGCGGAGGGACAACACTCTTAGGTGTTAAAGTATCCAAGCTCAAGAGCAAACAGACCCTCACCACCTACAACTGGGCGGTATTTCGTGAGGGAGAAGGTAAGGTCACCCGGCAGGTCAACGGCCTGTGGGGCTTCCGGGATCTGTATACGGGACAGGAGAGCGAAATCCCGCGGGATCCCGATTTCAAGTTTGATATCCCGGAGGGCAATCAGTGTCTCGGCATCATCAAAGATAAAGCCGGAACAATAACGGCTGCGCCGGGAAAAAACGTATCGGACATTGCGAAAGCGGCTGGCAGAGCCGACAACATTCTTGCCGTGCTGCGAGGTACTTTTGCCCAGGATGCGCAGGGTAATTACGTATTCCAGAAGGGCGAAGCGGCCCTGTCCTCCTCCGTTACCGCCACATGGGACCAGTCGGGGGAATTTAAGGTCTCTCCCCGGGGAGAGTTCACGGCCAAGGGGGTCTCCCTCTCCTGCCCGGCCTTCCGCTTTTATTCTCCCAAGACTCCGGACGGTCTGAGCTTTTCCGCCACGGGCGGCAAGTTCACGATCAATATGAAGCCCGAGACCAACGGCTCCGTTCTCCATCTGGACATCCCGGGGGCGACCTCCGAGCTTAGGCAGGCGACGGTGGGGCTCAGCGGCTCGCTGGAGTTTACGGGAGAAATGGGGATCAGTACGCCCATACTGGATATCGCGGATATCAACCTGTCGAGAGTCGGCATGGGCTATAAGGGCAGCAATTACACCGTGACGGGGCTTGCCGCCTCCGGAGGCGTTGAAATGCCAGAGCTGCTGGGCATGCCGTCATGGGGCGTAAAGGCTGACATCGACACCTTTAAGCCGAATGAAAAGTATGACTTTTCTCTGAACCTGGAGGTCCCCAATTTCTTTGAAGGGGAGTTCGAGCTGAATCTGCGGCGCCTTAACAACGGCGCTTTGGTCCCCAACAAGCTTTGGATGTATGGAAACAGCAGCGCCGCGGGCATTCCCCTAATCCCGCCGGTGGTGGTAGCGGAGCTCACCGGCGTGGGCGGCGGCTTTGACAAGCTGGCCGACACCATCAACGGAGGCTTCTTCTATGTGCCGCCCCTGCGGCTGAGCTTCAAGGCCACGGCGAAGGTGCTGCATATGCTGGACGGCGATGCAACGCTGACTGTGGGCGCCGGCTATTACCAGATGAAGCTGAACGACCCCAAGTTTTTCAATTTAAAGCTTGGAGCCGAATTTGAGGAGTCGCTCTACTTCACGGCAGATCAGCGGGCGTACAACAGGTCGATTTACACCGGCCTGGCTATAGGCGGGTCCAGACGTCTGAAGCTTTCCCTGCCCAGCACCAGCACCGGTATCATCCTTTTGGACACCGGTCTGGCACTGGATGCCTTCGCTGGGCTTAATCTCGCCGGAAAGGAAGTCTACCTGGAGATAGACGGCGACGGTAACGTGACGGCCGCCTTGGCTTTCCCGAAAAAGATCGGGGGAATGAGCCTTGGAAAGCTCGGCGGAAAGAACATCGCCAGCGCGAAGCTGGCGCTGGCCCTCTCGGGCAAGACCGTGGTCGAGCTGGGCAAGAAAAAGCCCGTCGATATCGTATGGAGCGGGGTGAAAAACGCCTCGGGGAACGCGACCCTTACTTACGAAACCACCTTCTTAAAGCAAAAGCTGAAGATCGTCACCGTTTTCAAAAAGAAATCGCTGAAAATCACCTTCGATACATGGCTTGTTGACATCAACTCCTCCTTCAATTGGGGCAATTCAAAGAAGGGGACATTGCTATCCGCCGGAGAGACGGAGGATGGACAGTACTACGCCACCTATCTTGTGTCTGACATGGAGGCTCTCGGCGCCTCGGCGCAGCTCCTCGCCGTGGGCAACGACCCCGGCGATCCGCTGGAGGCCGCAGGTATCACCATCACCTCCAACGGAGCCGACGAGAGCAGCTATACTGTCCTGCTGGACGAGGCCAAGGCCAAGCCGGATCAGCTCCTGTTCCAGCTGACGCCCCACGACAATATGACTGAGGACGAGCTGAAGTCGCTGCTGACCATTCAGAAAACCGGCGAATCCGAACCGCTTGCCTTGGTCTTCGAGGACTATGACGAGAACGGCAGCTCCAGTGTCCCGAACGCCAACGCGGATGTCGGAGAGGACGACAACGGCCTCCGCTCTCTGCTGGTCAAGCTGCCGGAGACGGGCGAATGGACGATTTCCTCTCAAAATTCCATCGCATTTGACATTGAATGCTTCGGCTTCCACCTGCCGGAGTCCCTGGAGTCTGACGGACGCCTGTCCAATCTTCGGCTGGAGGAGAAGGAATATACTCTCCGCGCCTACCTGGTTGACGGCGAGGGTGACTATCATCTGGTGGAGGAAGCCGCCGTAGCGGCTGGGACCTCCTTGGCAAACGCCTTTTCCATTCCCTCCGAGGACACCTATGAAAATCTCCCCACCGGCGACTATACCCTGGTCTATCGTCTCTACGAGAAGCTCGCCGCCGTGGAGGAGAATGGGGACCCCGCTTTGGACGAGAATGGTATGCAGACCAGCTATTACATTTCCCTGGATGAGCAGAACACCGGCACAGTCATCCGCAATGTCAATCCCAACCAGCTTCCCACCCCCACCAATGTGACCCTGACCGCCATCGGCAGCGAGGCTCTCCGGGCCAGCTGGGAGGCGCCCGCCTCTATGCCCGACGGACGGAGCCTGGATGGATATTATGTCACCGTCTATCAGAAGCTCAACGGCGAATGGACAGCGACAGGGGCTGGCTATGAGGTCCGGTCGGAAAACGGCGTCCTGCCCACCTCTCTGGATATGGCGCTGACCATTCACGGCGAAGACGATGAGGCTGATCCGCAGCTTCTCACCGCGGAGCAGAGCTACCGGATCAGCGTCAGCGCCCTGTCCGACCTGACGGTGGGCGATCTGGACGGCGACGGCGAGACGGACGTTCTGCCCCAGCGGAGCCCCGAGGCATATTCCCCGGACAGCGGAACCTACCTGCCCAAAGCGACCTATCCGGTTCTAAGCTACTTACCCAGGCCCGATGTGCTGGAGGACAGCAACATGAAGATCATCAATGTCCGTTATCCGGATGCGGTGGAGGTGACGGCGGATGAAAAGGTTACCTTTACCGTAACCCGGATGGATACCGAGGAGACCCTTTGCAAATCCCGAGGGGACGATACCTGGTGCAGCTTCGCCGTTCCGGACTTTGAGGGCTCTCTCATCGTACAGATCGAGGCGGAGGACAGCGAGGGCGACCGCATTGTGGACTATTTGGCGTTGCGGAGGGATGAGGTTCCGCCCGTTCTCACGCTGGATCAGAATAGCTTCGTGGCAGCGCAGGACGGCAGCTTTACAATCACCGGCATGACTGAGCCGGGAAGCATGCTTACCGTCTCCCCAGGAGATGTGCTGGAGTACATATATGATGAACAGAGTGGTCAGTGGGTGAAAAATGTCACGGTCAACATGGAAGCGGATGGAAGGTTCTCCATCGAGGGGCAGCTGTATGAAGGGGTGGCCGAAGCGCTGTTCCTCCCCAAGGACGCAGCTGCGCCTACCCAAGCCGTCGTCGTGGCAGTCTCCGCGTCCGACGCAGCCGGCAACGCTGCGACCGCCCTCGCTGCTCTGACCGCCACGGCTGAGATCGCCACCCACACCGTTTATTTTGACATGATGGGTATAGGAGAAGAACCGGATCAGCAAAGAGTTACCCACGGCGAGTCTGCGCAAATGCCCGAGCAGCCAACTGCGGAGGGCTATGCCTTTGGTGGCTGGTACACAGATGTGGACGATACAAATGCATTTTCCTTCTCTACTCCCATCACAGATAGCATGATCTTATTTGCCAAGTGGACGGAGAACGGCGTAACGCCGCCTTCACCGAATACCTATACCGTGACCTTTGACGCAAACGGCGGCAGCGTAACGCCCACCAGCGGAACAACGGGCACGGACGGTAAGCTGACGAGTCTGCCCACGCCCACCCGCGCAAATCACACCTTTGACGGATGGTTTACGGCGGCAAGCGGCGGCACGAAGGTCACTACAGGTACCGTATTTACTGCGGACACCACGATCTATGCCCACTGGACGTACACCGGCGGTGGAGGCGGTGGCGGTGGTATCACCACGCAGTACACGCTGACCTACAACACCAATGGCGGCAGCGCTGTCACGGCGACCAAGCACAACAGCGGCACGACGGTCAATCTCACCGCCACGCCGACCCGCGAAGGCTTCACCTTTGACGGCTGGTATTCCGATGCATCTTTGACCAATAAGATCACCTCTATCAAGATGGACGGCAATAAGACCGTTTACGCGGGCTGGAAGGAAACCGGCTCCGAGCACGATTGCCCGTCCAAGCATCTGAAGGACGTGGATGTGAACGCCTGGTATCACGAATATGTGGATTACGTCGTGGAAAAGGGTCTCATGCAGGGCGTGGCTGCAGATCAGTTCGCACCTAACCTTACAACCTCCCGTGCCATGATCGTCACCATCCTCCACCGTCTGGAGGGCAAGCCCGCACCGAACGGAAAAGCATCCTTCGACGATGTTGTGGCAGGCTCCTGGTATGCGGACGCTGTTGCATGGGCTGAGGAAAACGACATCGTCAACGGCTATGGCAACGGCAAGTTCGGTACTGCGGACCCCATCACCCGTGAGCAGTTTGCGGCGATCATGTATCGCTACGCCAACTTCAAGGGCTATGATGTGAGCGTGGGGCAGGACACGAATATCCTCTCCTATGACGACGCCTTTGACGTAAGCGGTTGGGCGATGGAGGCCATGCAGTGGGCAGTCGGCTCCGGCCTGATCAGCGGTCGCACGGAGAGCACGCTTGCGCCGAAAGGCGATGCCACGAGAGCGGAAGCCGCGGCGATCCTGAAAAGGTTTATTGAGAACGTGAAGTAAGAAAGCAAATACACTCAAGCACGGCGGGAGCATCGCTATTGCAATAATAAAATAAAACAGAGATAGACGCTAAAATCACCGAGGTTGTCTTTGAAACCAAAGCCGCCCCACATAGCCTTCGAGCAAGGAATCATATTCCTGCCGCAGAGCTGTGTGGGGCGCTTTTTTGCGCTCTTTTTGTAAATAATTTTAAAATTTTTCTTCTAAAAGGGCGTCAAACTCCGATTTTCGCGCCTATACAAGTGGGAGAAAAATAAAAAAGCTCGAGTAAGGGGTATAAAAATGCCCGTTTCCGTGCTCTACCAAGTGAGGGGGTCTTTTCCTCTACACATAACAACTGAATATCCTGCCGACGGGATACTTCCCGAAACGACCTTGCCATGACAGCGGATCGAATGACCCGTGCCCAGGAGAAAGGGGCAGCAATGCGCCCGCTGAGAAGCGGACGGAGAGCGAGGCGAAGACGGAGAGAAAACGTGGTCGAAGCACAAGAGCACAGGAACGGCGTCGGACATACAGGAAAATACGAAAATCTTTCAGACGGCGCCGCGCGCCGCTTGAACTTTCTCTCTCGCGGGAGAGTCTCCGTCTGAAAATGCAAAATGAATACTGCTCCCACCTTCGGGAGCTATCAGAAAGGAGGCGGTGGTCATATGATTGTGCCAACGCTGTACGAACAAGATGAAATCTACGAAAGGAATTTGAGAATGACAACAGAAAACAAATTGCAACTGATCCGCATGTCGGAGGTCAAGCTGCAGCCGGTGGACTGGCTGTGGTATCCATACCTCCCCTTCGGAAAGCTTGCCATGATTCAGGGCGACCCCGGCGAAGGAAAAACAACGCTTGCGCTCCGTCTTGCTGCCGCCTGTTCCCGCGGAGAAGCTCTTACCGGCATGGAGCGCCACGAACCGTTCAGCATTCTCTATCAGACTGCGGAGGACGGTCTCGGAGATACCATTAAACCACGGCTTATGGACGCAGGAGCAGACGAGAGCAGAATCTTCTGCATCGACGAGCGGGAGCATTCTCTTTCTCTGCTGGACGAGCGGATCGAATCCGCCATCCGAGAAACAGGCGCACGGCTAATGATTCTCGATCCCGTACAAGCCTACATGGGTGAGAGAGTGGATATGAACCGCGCCAACGAGGTACGTACCGTTCTGAAAAAGGTTGCTGCCGTCGCAGAACAAACCGGTTGCGCTATCGTACTGGTCGGACATCTGAACAAGACGGTAGGCTCGAACAGCAGCTATCGTGGACTCGGCTCTATCGACTTCCGTGCGGCGGCGCGAAGCGTTCTTCTAATCGGACGACTGAAGAAGGAACCGCATGTGCGCGTCCTCGTCCACGACAAATCTTCTCTTGCGCCGGAGGGAAAGTCGCTGGCCTTCTCTTTGGGAGATGAAAACGGCTTCCGCTGGCTGGATGGATACACCGAGATCTCCGCGGAAGAACTGCTCTGCGGGATCTCGCAGGAAACGAAGACGGCAGTGGCGGAGGAACTGATCTGTACGATGCTGGAGAGCGGCACAGAGGTTCCATGTGAGGAAATCTTCCGCAGAGCACAGCAGAAAAACATCTCCCGCCGCACCGTGAATGAGGCGAAGAAGAATATCTCCAGCATCGTCACAAGGAAGGTCGGCAATGGCTGGGTGTGGTCGCTCCACGAATGAAGATTGCAACATTGCAAGGTATCCCCTATGCATTCTTAAAGATGTCAGAGGAAGAAGATTGCGATGGGGCTCCTCTGCATTGTTGTTGCATTCTTCTTTTTCCGCTCGCTGTAAGCCCGCAGAATGCCCTGTTTCCGCTTTTTCTCGCGGGGGCGAGAAAGTATCAGCCGCAAGGGTTAAGAGCCAATATAGACGCAGAAATCGCAGATCCGCGGAGCAGATATTATCCTTTTTCTGCCGTAAATCAAACACAGGGCGAATTACCGCTTCTGTACTCTCCTTCGGGAGAGTGCAAGCATCGCATTTGACTGGTCGTCGGCAAAGCCGCCGCCCCGCCAAATGCCACTCTTTGCGGGCGGCAGCCCGCACTCACTATTTATCGAAAGGAAGCTTACGAATATGAAAGACAAAAAGATGAGCATTCGCATCAGCGAGAGCGACCTTGCTGCCGTCCATCGGAAAGCGGGACAGGCAAGACTGTCCTTCACCGACTATGTTACACGCGCCTGTCTCGGCAGACAGATCGTGGTCATCGACGGTCTCGACGAGGTCATACAGCAGCAAAAAGCAATCGGACGAAACCTCAATCAGCTCACTATGCTCTGCAACATGGGGCGGATCTCGGTTGCGGATCTCTCGGCGCTTACTGCCCAGTATGCTTCCGTCAGTGAAAAGCTGTCGGAGATCCTGGAGCGACGGAGGTGGTCGGATGGCAACGGTTAATATCATGAAGAACGTCCGCTCACAGACGAGAGCCGGCCTTGCGTTCATACTCGCCTACTGCAAACGGGACGCAAAGACGCAGTACGAAAGCAAAAAGCTGGTGACGGGCATCAATTGCGTGGCCGCGTCCGCCTACCGTGAGATGATGAACACGAAGCTGCAATACGGAAAAGCAGACGGCAGAATGTTCTATCACCTTGTGCAATCCTTCTCGCCGGAGGAACGGATTGCACCGGAGACGGCTCACGAGATCGCTGTTCGATTTGCTTCGAAACAGTTTTCCGGCTTCGAGGTTCTTGTCGCCACCCATATGGACAAGCACCACGTTCATTCACATTTCGTTGTCAACAGCGTGAGCTGCGAGGACGGCAGGAAGCTGCACGCGGATAAGGAGTTCCTTCCGAGGCTGCGGGAAGCGTCGGACAGGCTGTGCATGGAATACGGTCTATCCGTGGTAGGGCCGAAGAAAAAGTCCCGGCGAACTGAGCAGATGTCCTCACGGGAATATCGGGCGGCGGATCGCGGAGAGAGTTGGAAGCTGCGGCTGGTGGTTACCGTCGAGGAGGCGATGGCAGCAGCACGGACGCAGGAGGAATTCATCCGCATGATGGAAGCCGAGGGCTACAGCGTCAGGTGGACGCCGGAGAGGAAGTATATCACCTACACCACGCCCGACGGTCAGCGATGTCGGGACAACAAATTACACGAAGAAAAATTCTTAAAGGGGAACATGGAAAATGAGTTCAGAATACGGTACGAGGTCTTCGGCGGAGCTGAAGAATCAGGCGAGAAGGAGTCTCCATACGGCAGAGCAGGCACAGCCCTGCGTGGCAGTGACGGAGCCCAACTGGAAAGCAATGATCGACACGCAGAAAGCGCAGCTTGCTATGCTGACGCAGCTCATGGATACGGCGCAGGCGCTGGCGACGAAGACCGAGATTGTGAAATATCTGGAGCGTCAGCTCGAAGTGCTGACGGAGCAGACGGAGAACAGCTATACGATCACCGAGGACTTTCAAACGACGATGAGACGGGCGTCGGAAGAATATATCGCCTCAATGAAAACGGCGATCTCCGATTCATCGAAACAGGTTGGGAGAATGAGCGAGAGCTTCTCGGAGAATCTCTCAGAGACGAAAGATACGATGAGGAACTATATGAAGAGGATCTTCTGGATCACGGTGATCCCATCGGTGGTCACGGTCATCTACTATCTGACGCCGCTTATCTCGCCGCTGATCTCTCGAATCTTTTAGACGACGGGCGGCAGATCGAGGACAGCACCACGCTGCCGCAGGCTCGCAAGCAGAGAAAAAAGAAAGAACAAGGTCACGGCCCCGTCATGGGCGGCATGTGACGGAAAGGAAAGCTATGAAATCTGAAAGTGAAATCTATTTGGAAACCGGTATCCTTGGCAGCTACCGACCGGAGGAAGCTGTCCTTCGCAAAGCGGAGGGCGGCGGCATCAATACGCTGTACCGGGATTCGCACTACACTATCTCGGAGAATGAGTATTCTCGCGAACGACAGATGCTGATCCGCGGTAAGCGATTCATTGTCACCTCCGTATTCCCAACGGACGTGACAGCAACTCCGACAGAGAAGATGCTCGCCGTCATCGACGGCGAGCTGAAGGACAGGAAAGAAGTTATGCGAAAAGTTACAGATTCTGAATAGACTTGTGGGAGCCGATGCGGTATACTCTGTGTTACCGTACCGGCTTGCCCACAGAAGGAGGAAAAGAATAATGGCAAGCCCAAAATACAATATACTCTATGGCAGACTCAGCCAGGAGGACGCCAGAGCCGGGGACTCGAACAGCATTGTGAATCAGCGCAGAATCCTCGAAGCATACGCTGCCGATCAGGGCTTCGATAACACGATCTTTCTGGCGGACGACGGATACTCGGGTACGAGCTTCGAGCGACCGTCATGGAAAAAGATCGAGGCGATGATCGAAAACGGTGAGGTGGAAACGTTGATCGTCAAGGATCTCAGCCGTCTCGGACGTGAGTATCTGCAGGTAGGATATCTGACGGAAATATACTTACCGCAGAAGGGCGTTCGCTTTATCGCCATCAACGATTCCGTGGATTCTCTCGTCGAGAGCAGCAGCGACTTCAGCCCCATCCGCAACTGGGCCAACGAGCTTCACGCCAAGGATTCCAGCAAGAAGGTGCGCGCCGTCAAAAAGATGCAGGCGGAGCGCGGCGAGCGTCTCGGCGGCAGACCACCTTACGGGTACCGCAAGGTGAACAAGGACAGCAAGGAGATCGTCCCCGATGAGGAGGTCGCGCCTGTCGTCCAGCGGATCTTCCAGCTCTGCGCTTCAGGCAAAGGCCCCAGCCAGATCGCCCGCATTCTGACAGAAGACAAGGTCATCAAGCCCACGACGTATTACTACCGGCAGCATGGAAAAGGTCACAAGCTCATGGATCTTTCGCGTCCCTGTTCCTGGAGTTCCAGCTCTGTAGTAGCAATCCTGGACAACAAGACCTATCTCGGCCACACCGTCGGCCTGCGGACAACCACGCTGTCCTACAAAAACAAAAAGACCGTGCGCAAGCCTGAAAGCGAATACGCACTGGTCGAGAACACGCACCCCGCACTGATCTCAAAGGAGTTGTGGGACATCGCACAGAATGTAAGGATGCATAAAAAGCGGACGGCGAAGCAAATGGATGAGCCGAACATCTTCTCGGGGCTGGCCTACTGCGCCGACTGTGGACGGTCGATGGTACTGCACCGCGCCAGCACAATGAAAAAGAGTCAGTTCAATTTCAAGTGCTACACCTACGGAAAGCGCGGACGCACAGAGTGTACGCCTCACCACATTCGGGAGGACGAGCTCTACGCCATCGTGCTGGACGATCTGCGCCGGGTGACACACTTTGCGCGCATGAAGCAGAAGCTGTTCGCAGAGCACATCAACCGGAGGAACTCCACAGGGCTGCGTCGGGAGTTGAACGGTCTGCAAAAGGAATTGGATGGGATGCGGAAGCGTCGGGACGAGCTGACCCGGTTGTTCAAGCGGCTCTATGAGGACAACGTCCTCGGCCATATCACAAACGAGCAGTTCCGTCTCCTCTCTGCCGATTACAATGCAGAACAGCAGGCATTGGACGAGACGATCCCCGAAAAGGAAGCGCGGATGGAGAAACTGAGAGCGTCGGCGGCAAACGTGGACGCCTTCATTGAAAAGGCGAAGCGCTACCGCAGCATCGACAAGCTGACGCCGGAGCTGGTGCGGCTGTTCATCGCCCGGATCGAGATCGGTGAGCGGGAGGTCAAGTACTCTCGCAATTCTACACAGAAGATCCGCATCGTCTACCGCGACATCGGTGAATGGGACTATGAGATGACCGCGGAGGAAGAACAGCCGCACATTGCGGAGTTGCCATCGGAGCCGGCAGAGATCCCAGCATAACAAGCAACGCAACACGCAACAGAGGCGGACAACTTCCGCCGTCCGCCTCTATTACCCTGACCTTTCAAATAGTGTCCCTATGGACAATATCAGAACGTCCTCACAGCCTTTTTAACTTATATTCAGTTTACGAAAAGCGACGATCTCTTTTTGTAGTAGATGTAGTTGACGAATATCATGATAACAGACATTACCATATTCGATATCACGTTCGGCTGCAGCAGGTCGCCAATGCTGGCAAGCCCGTTCATAGCGGAGATGGCAAGCACGATATATACGATGCCGCTGAGCAGCGCGGCAACATATGTAGCGGTAAGCAGCTTCGGCGCGCCTCTTTTCAGCTTGATGAGGTTGATGGCGGTGACGATGGCGAGCAGCGCGGCAAGCAGCGTAAGAACGCCGCCGATAAGGTCAGCCGTCTTCAGCTTTGGAAAGACGGCATAGACATAGTCGGAGGCGTCGCCATACTGCGCGCCTGTCAGCATCGAAAAGCCGCTGAAAAGGTTTACCAGCGCGCCTGCCCAGAGCGCAAAATATACGAGGAACTTGTGCCATTTCATGGAAAATCCCTGATATTTGTCCGCGGCAGGAGTCGGCACGGCGGCGTACTGAACATCGGCATTTGCGGGAGGCTGAATATTAGCCTCGGCGGGCTGCGCGCTCACCGTTTCGCCGCATTCGGGGCAGAACTTCGTGTCGTCCGGGAGCTGTGCTCCGCATTTTTTGCAAGTCATAAAAAATACCTCTCTTTCTTGATCAGCCATACGGTAATATTTGCTGAGTCTGCCAAAAAGTTTAGCATATTTTGCAGCATACGTCAAGCCGGTGCGACTATCTCGCCGCGCAGATACAGCACCGCGCTGCCGGAGATGAACACGCGCCCGCCATCCACGCGGCAGCGCAGCGTGCCGCCGCGGAGGGAAAGCTGGCGGGCAAGCAGCGTATCTTTGCCCAGCCGCCCGCTCCAGAACGGCGCAAGGCTGCAATGAGCGGAGCCGGTGACGGGGTCCTCGATGATGGCGTCATGCACGTCAAAATAGCGCGAGACAAAGTCGCAGTCATCGCCCGCGGCGGTCACGACTACCGGCGGCAGATTTGGGATAGTACGCATGCGCACAAAGTCCGGTGCAAGAGCACGCACCGCCTCCGCGCTTTCCAGCACGGTCACAAGGTCGCGGGAGAGGGCGCATTCCGTCACCCTTGCGCCCAGCGCCTCCGCCAGACCCTCCGGCACGGGGCAGGGCTGCGGCGGACGGGCGGGAAAATCCAGGGTGTACATCGCTCCGTCGCGGCTGACGCGAAGCCTGCCGCTGCGCGAGGAAAAGACTATCTCGCCCGCATCGGGCGTCACGTGCTCCAGCAGCACAAAGCCTGAGGCAAGCGTGGCGTGCCCGCAGAGGTCCATCTCAAAGGCGGGAGTGAACCAGCGTATGTGCCAGCCCTCCGCCGTGCGGCGCAGGAATGCCGTCTCCGGCAGACCGTTTTCCGCCGCAATGCGCTGCATCAGCTCGTCCGGCAGCTCGCGCTCCGTCAGGCACACTCCGGCAGGGTTGCCTTGGAACGGCACGTCGGTAAAGGCGTCGGCAACGAAATATTTCATATTCCTCACTCTCCCGTGATGTGTTTTTCAAAGTATAACACAAAACGGCGCATATTTCCATATGTAAGCCGCCGCAGAAATATTCTGCGGCGGCAGACTGTCAAAAAATGGTCAGAGCGGTGAAAACGGACATAACAAAACCGGTTTTTTTATAAATAAATATATCTCATATTGTTACGCAGGATTTTGCTTTCTTCAAAATATAAGGCTTTTCAAAGGTTTTCACCTATGTCACGAACGCGACCTTACCGTATCTGCATACGCCGACAGGTCGCGTTCGCGGCATTCTGCCCCTTTTTTGAAAGCCTGTCAGCATGTCAAAAAGTTTTTTGACATGCTGCCGCCGCAGAAATATTCTGCGGCGGCGTGATTGAAAGGGGGTCAGTTTTTTACCATATTCACAAGGTCGCCGGCGATATCGCCCATGGAGCGCATCGTCTGGTTGGCATGGCGCATGAGCCGCCTGCGGCTCTGCCTGCTGGTCATGCCGATGGCGGCGGCGCCGAGCACCGTGCCGGCGACAAGCCCGATCGCCATATGGGACAAAAAGCCCGAGCCTTTATTGGTCATTTTCAAATCTCCTCCTTTATCAAATATATTATATGCGGCGCTGATTTAACTTTACATGGAATAATAAGGCATGTTATACTTTAAATAGCTACAGCATGGAGCTTTTTGCGCAAAAAACGCAGTTTTTTGGGGGTGCTTATGAAACTTCTGGTAAAGGGAGCGAGACTCATCAGCGCCGCGGACGGGCTTGACCGTACGGGAGATTTGCTGATAGAGGATGGGAAAATAGCCGCGATAGGTGAAAATCTGACGGTGGACGAGAGCGGCGAGGAGCTGAATGCCGCCGGACTGTGCCTCGGCACGGGGCTGGTGGATCTGTTCGCGCACGCCACAGAGCCGCAGGAGGAGAACGTGGAGGATATCCTCTCGCTGTCCGCGGCAGCGGCGGCGGGCGGATATACCGCCGTCTGCGTGGACACAGGCGCGCACACCGCCGAGCAGATACAGTATATCCGCGAGCGCGGCGAATATGCAAGCTGCGACATACTTCCGGCGGTGAAGGCGACGCTGGGCAGGGAGCTGCTCAATTACGGCGAGCTGAAGCTGGCGGGCGCCGCGGCGGTGTACGACGACGAGGGGATAGACAATCCGCTGCGCATGCGTGACGTGATGTTCCGTGCGCGCAAGCATAATATGCTGCTGCTGGATCGCTGCCGCGACCGCAGACTGTACCGCGAGGGCATAATCCGCGAGGGGCAGCAGGCGCTGCTGCTGGAGCTGCCTATAATCCCTGCCAGCGCGGAGTCCACCGTGGTGGCGCGCGACATCATTCTTGCCAAGGAATCCGGCTCACCGCTGCATATCGGGCATATCAGCACGGCGGGCGCGGTGGAGGTGGTGCGTCTGGCAAAGGCGCAGGGCGTGCCCGTCACCTGCTCGACGGAGCCGCATTATTTCGCGCTGGAGTCCAGAGAGCTGCTCGGCTACAACACGCTGGCAAAGCTCGACCCGCCGCTCGGCACGCCGGAGGATATCGCCGCGCTGCGCGCAGGTCTGGCGGACGGCACAATAGACTGCATCGCGTCCGGACATACGCCGGTCACGGCAGCGGGCAAATACCGCTCGCTGGTCACGGCGGAGAGCGGCGCCTCGTCGCTGGAGACAGCTTTGAGCGCGGCGCTCACCTATCTATATCACAACGGCGCCATGCCGCTGGCGGACATACTCCACCGCATGAGCGCGGCGCCGGCGGCGCTGCTGGGGCTGGATATCGGACTGCGCGTGGGCGCGGTGGCGGATCTGGTGCTTTTCGACCCCGACGCGGAATGGGTATGCGAGGGCAAGAGCTTTGTTTCGCAGGGCAAGAACACGCCGTTTGAGGGCAAGACCCTGCGCGGCAGAGTGACATATACGCTGAAATCCGGCAGGATACTGGCAAAAGACGGAGGACAATGAGATTATGCTGAAAATTTCACATCTGACCAAGAGATATGGGGAAAAGCGCGCGGTGGACGACCTCTCGCTGGAGATAGCGCCGGGGGAGATATACGGCTTCATCGGGCACAACGGCGCGGGCAAGACCACCACCATCAAGGCGTGCTGCGGCATACTGGACTTTGACGAGGGCGAGATATTCGTCGGCGGCAAGTCGATACGCGAGGAGCCGCTGGAATGCAAACGGCAGATAGCCTATATACCGGACAATCCCGACCTGTACGACTTTCTTTCGGGGATAAAATATCTCAATTTCATCGCTGATATGTACGGTATAACAAAGCAGAATCGCGAGGAGGAGATACGGAAATACGCGGATATGTTCGAGCTGACGCAGGATCTGGCGCAGCCGATAAGCGCGTATTCCCACGGCATGAAGCAGAAGCTGGCGATAATCTCCGCGCTGATACATCACCCGCGGTTGATGCTGCTTGACGAGCCGTTTGTCGGGCTTGACCCCAAGTCGGCGCACACCGTCAAGGCACTCATGCGCGACATGTGCAATGCGGGCGGGGCAATCTTTTTCTCCACCCACGTGCTGGAGGTGGCGGAAAAGCTGTGCGACAAGATAGCCATCATCAAAAACGGCAGGCTGGTCATCTCCGGTCCCACCGAGCAGGTGCGCGGCGACGCCTCGCTGGAAGAAGTTTTCCTGGAGCTGGTGGAAGAAAATGCTTAAAACGCTTATAAAAATACGCCTTATCGCGCTGGGGCGCTCGATGTTCAACCGCATGGGACGCGGCGGCAGGGAGCGCGGCAAGGCGGGCAAGGCGCTGATGGCGCTGCTGCTCGTCTATTGCTTCGCCGTGGTGATGCTTTCCCTGGGCATGCTGTTCTCGCAGATAGTGGCGGCGTTCGTCGGGGTCGGGCTGGGCTGGCTGTATTTTGCCGTCAGCGGCGCGATGGCGCTGGTGCTCAGCTTCATCGGCAGCGTGTTCGCGGCACGCAGCATGCTTTTCGACGCCAATGACAACGAGCTGCTGCTCAGCATGCCGGTGCCGCCGCGCTATATTCTGGCGAGCCGCATCATCGCTCTGCTCGCGCTGGAGATGATATACAACCTGTTCGTCATGCTGCCGGCGGCAGTGGTCTATATCGTCCGCGTGGGCTATTTTCCGGGGCTGATAGCCGTCTTTGTCGTGGGGATACTGCTGCTGACGCTGCTTGCCTGCGCGCTTGCCAGTCTGTTCGGCTGGCTTGCCGCGCTGGTGCTCGCCCGTGTCAGCCGCAAAAATCTCGTTTCCACGGTGCTGACCTTTGCGCTGCTGGGCGCGTACATGTATTTTTACATGAATATGAATCGGCTGATAAGCTCGCTACTGGCAAACGGTGCGGACGTTGCCGCGGCTCTGCGGCGCGCGCTGCCGCCGCTGTATCACTTCGGCATGGCGGTGTCAGAGCGCAGCGCAGTGCAGCTGCTTTTGCTGGCGATGTGGTGCGTGCTGCCCTTTGCGGCGCTGTATCTGCTGCTTTCGCGCAGCTTTATCAAGGTCGCCACGGCTGGAAAAGGCTCCGCGCGGGTGAAGTACCGCGAGCGGGCGCTGCGCGTCAGCAGTCCGCGTGCCGCGTTGCTGCGCAAGGAGCTGCGCCGCTTTTTCGGCACGCCGATGTATATGATAAATCTCGGTCTGGGACCGCTGCTGCTGCTCATCGGCTCCGGCTATATCGCCGTGCGCGGTGCGGAGGTGCGCGAGACGCTTTTCCTGCTGGAAAGGGAGGTTTCCGTCGCGGGGCTGACCGCCGCGCTGCTGTGCGCCGTCATGATGTTCATGACGTCCACCGCCTGCATCACCGCGCCGTCTATATCGCTGGAGGGCAAGCGCCTGTGGATACTGCGCTCCGTGCCGGTCAGCGCGCGGCAGGTGCTTTTCGCCAAGCTGAGCGCCAATCTCGTCGTGGCGCTGCCGCCGATATTCATCGCGGCGGCGGTATGCACGGCGGCGCTGGGGCTGGGCTGGCAGGACGCGCTGCTGCTGCTTTTCGTGCCGGCGGCTTTTCAGGTGTTCGTCGCCGCGCTGGGGCTGGCGGTCAATCTGCGCATGCCGCGCTTTGACTGGATAAATGAAACAGTGGTGATAAAGCAGAGCGGCAGCATCATCGTTACTATGCTCGTGAGCATGGCGCTGGTGGGAGTGAGCGCGCTTGCGACGGTCGTGCTGTCTGCCAATGGGGTGCTGGGACTGCGCGCGCTGCTGCTGTGCTGCGGCGTGCTGTACGCTGCGCTCGCCGCCGCGGGCTGCGTGTGGCTCATGCGCCGCGGAGAGCGGATTTTCGACAGGCTGTAAGGCAGAGAATAGAAAGCATAAAAGCCGCGCCGCAGAGGAAAGCCCCTCTCCGGCGCGGCTTTGCATCACTTACACTTTTATTGAAAAACAATAAAAATATATTGATTTTCAAAATAACATATGTTATGCTCAAATTGCAACAGAAAAAGAACGGGATAAAAACGGAGGTAATGTAATGAAAATATTTAAAAAGCCTGTTATCAGAGCGGTCTTGATACTGTCTTTTATCAGCGTGCTGATTTGCGTTTGGGACTGCAGCAGAGTTTGGCGATATAAGCAGAAATGCATGAAATATTCAAAAGATTTTGAAATTGTTGCCAGATATCTGAAAGAGTTGGAATATGAATCAATAGATGTGGACGAAAAAGAAGCATTAGAGGGATTAATCACAGTTATAGAAAATCATCGTACGAGAAAAGAGGCGGTGGAAAATTCTGAAGCGGCAGAAGCTTTGAAACGAGTATTTGCTGACGCAAAGTGCGAGGTAATATATAAAACCGGTCTGCAAGTCTTCTTTCAGTTTACTTCTACGCTTGACACTTCAGCCGGAATTGCGTTTTCACTGGCAACGCCAAAAGATTTCTACCATGATGGGGATCAGTTTAATTTTCTTGAAGCTTTGCGTGAGCACTATTACTATTATGAAACAGCCCCGAAAAGATGAAAGTGCGGAAATGAAAAAACGCTGTGGAGCATCTTTTTCGGAGTTTTGGCATGCATTGCCGTACACGCGGGAATAATAATGCGGAACTTTGTCATAGTGTTTGAACATACGGAATATGTATACGAAAACCAAAATCAAGCGCAGATAGAAGCTTTCATGGGCATATGCGAATTAAATACGAGCCTTGCGGAAGGGGCGGAATACCTGTATCTGCTGTCCGCGTCGCAGTCCGGCGATTCCGTGATGGCGCTGGTGGTGGACGGCAGCGCAGCCGATAAGCTGGAGTTTTATCCAAAGCATGAAGCGCATAAACAGGAGCTGTACGACGGAATAACCTTTGTTTATGAAGCCGAAACGCCGCGTAAGGACGTATTCAAGCAGTATAAGGATGAAAAAACAGGGTATGAGAGTACGGAAGTGTTTGCGGTGCGCATTTATCGCGGCGAGAACGGTGAAAAGGTGCTTATTGAGGCGCATGGAAATTGGGCTATGATGCGGCGGCTTGCGGACTTGGCAGACGCAGGCTGACCGTGCATGAAAGCCGCGCCGGAGAGGCAAGCTGCATTTTTGCACTTTACTTTTCTCTTGTCTGCGCCTCAAATATCAGCGAGCTGTCGCCCCACGGGTGGTAGCCCTTGCCGATGTGGCGGAAGCCGAACTGCTCGTAATAGCCCATGATATCCGTCGCCAGATACACCCGTTCAAAGCCCGCCGCCGCAGCGTCGGCGCGCGCCCGTGCGAGCAGCAGCCCGCCGAGCCTGCGCCCGCGCATGTCCGGCTCGATGAACAGCGCACATATCCACGGACAGAGGTCCATGCGGCTGATGAAATCGTTGGTGATGAGTCCGGCGCAGCCGATGATGCGGTCGTCGTCCTCCAGCAGATACCACAGCGGCAGCGCGCTCTCCGTCATAAGACTGTAGCTTATGCAGTTTTCGTAAACCATCATGCTGTTTTCCGTCGCCCAGTGCTCCTGAAAATATCTGATGGCGGCAGTGCGGTATTCGGGATTTTCCCGCAGGGAAATGACCTCCATCTTCAGCCCTCCAGCATTTCTGCCACTTTATACACGTCGCCCGCGCCCATGGTGAATATCATGTCGCCCGGCTGCACCAGTCCGCGCAGCAGCTCGGCGGCGTGCGCGAGACTGTCGGCGGCGAGGGCGCCGGGTATGCGCTGCGCCAGATCGGCGGAGCTGACGCCGGAGGTGTTTTCCTCGCGGGCGGCGAAGATGGGGCAGATCACCGCGATATCTGCGAGGGAGAGCGTGTCGGCAAAGTCCTCCAGCAGCGAATCCGTACGCGAGAAGGTGTGCGGTTGAAAGATGCAGATAACGCGCCCCTTCGCCATGCTTTTAGCCGCCATCAGCGTCGCCTGTATTTCGCTGGGGTGGTGGGCGTAGTCGTCGTAGACGGTCGCACCGCGCCACTCGCGCTTCAGCTCAAAGCGGCGCCCCACGCCGGTATAGTCGTTGACGCCCGCCTCAAAGGCCTCGCCGGAGATGCCCAGCTCCACGGCGATGGCGGCGCAGGCAAGCGCGTTGTACAGATTGTGCAACCCCGGCACGGACAGCCCGATATGGCAGAAATAATGCGGTCCGTTCCAGACGTCGCAGTGGTAATAGCCCGATACGGAGGACACATTGCGCGGATATATGTCCGCAGAGTCGCTCATGCCGAAGGTGACGGTGCGGCGCGACACGCCGCGCACGGCGCGCATGGTCTTGCTGTCGTCGAGATTGGCGATAACGACGCCGTCCTCGCGTGGCACCAGCTCGGCAAAGCGGCGGAAGGAGGAGACTATCTCATTTGTGTCCTTGAAGAAGTCCGGGTGGTCGTGGTCTACGTTAAGTATGACGGCGATGCGGGGAGTAAAGCTGTGGTACGAGTTCTTGTATTCACACGCCTCAGCGATGAAGAGCGGGCTGCGCCCGATGCGCAGCGTACCGCCGATGCGCGGCAGCTCGCCGCCGACCATCACCGTGGGGTCAAGCCCCGCCTCCATAGCCATCGAAGCCGCCATGGAGGTGGTGGAGGTCTTGCCGTGCGTGCCGGCGATGCACACCGCCTGCGCGTAGCGGCTCATGATAAGCCCCCACGCCTCGGCGCGCTCTATCACGGGTATGCCCGCCTCCCGCGCCGCGGCTATCTCCGGATTGCTGTCCGGCACGGCGGCGGTGCGTATCACGAGGCTCTTACCGCGCACATTCTCCGGGTCGTGCCCGACGGCGACGGGTATGCCGCTCTCGCGCAGGCGCTCCGTCGCCTCCGAGTCGTCGCGGTCCGAGCCGCTGACGCTCGCGCCCATGTCCAGCAGCATACCGGCAAGCGCGCGCATGGAAACGCCGCCGATACCGACCAGATGTATCGGCTTTTTCGTATCTATCATATCCCTAAAGGCAGTATAATCCAGCTCCATAAATGCTCCCCCAAAACATAAATACGATATTATTATATTACACAATTTGGAAAATATAAATACCTAATTTGAATTATCCGCAAATCCTCTGCGGCATATGCTTGCGGGAGAGCGGGGCGCAAGCCGGTTATTTTTTGCCGCCGCGGGCGAGATGCGCCGGATACCATTTTTCAAACCAAACCGTGAAAATGCCCATAGCAATCGTAGCGGCGTTGTTGACGAGCAGCGTCAGAGAGCCGCAGCCGGCTCTTTTCAAAAAGAATGTCCAAACGGCGATCAAAACATAGAGGACGCCCCAGCACGCCGCCAGAATATAATTGGTTTTCATGAAAAGAGGGTTTTGAAACGCCGCCTCGCCGCCGTAGGCATATTTTACATATGCCGCGCACAGCGGCTCCCTTGTAAAGCATGAGCCCAGCCAAAAAAGCCCGAATATCAGATATCCGAGGTTGATGGCGGCGTCGCCCGCCCCCGTGATATTGGCAAAAAGGGAAAGCAGGGCGACAGCGGCGGCGGAAAGCCTGTCCCAAAGGATGAGCCTGCGTCCGTGCATGATAAGCGGGACAAGCGCCGATATGGCAAGCGCGGCAGCGGAGCCGTACCGAGGCTCGATGGATGCCGCAGTCCAGAAAGCTATCCACGGGATAAGCATCGCCGCCATAAGCGGCTTTTTCTCCTTTTCCGCATTCTTCTGCGGAGCTTTGCTCGCGGCTTCGGGGCTGCCGCTGCCGAAAAAATCATCCCAGCGTATCATCAGGGAAAAGTCCCCGCTCACCGTGTACAGCCGCTTGGCAAGCGCCTCTGCGCCGCCGATCTCGCCTCTGGAAATAGCCGCCCATACCTCAAAGGGAGTGTCGATGCGGGTAGTCGCCGTCAGACTGCCGTCCGTATAGACCCTGCTGCCGTCCTTGCCGAGCATGATTTGATACGTGACGCCCAAATCCGTATAGCAGATTTCAAGCACGCGGTCGCTCCCGTCATAAGCCGCCGCGTCGTACAGCGCCGCCATCTGTCTGGTGAAGATAAGCGCGTCCGGCTCCTTTTCGCCGGAATCGCGGCTGACGCCCCAGCTTGCGTCAGCCATTTTTTCAAATACCTCTCTGGGGAACAGGAGCGCGCGCAGCCGCCTGCTTGTCTCGTCGGATATGCGCCCTGCGGCATACTCTTTGCCGGCAGTCTCGACGGCTGCCAGATATTCGTCGGTTCTCGCAGAAAGCTC
This sequence comes from Clostridia bacterium, assembly GCA_017453985.1. Classification (GTDB taxonomy): domain Bacteria; phylum Bacillota; class Clostridia; order Oscillospirales; family Butyricicoccaceae; genus RGIG3726. The sequence continues at coordinate 38,091 of JAFTDT010000107.1, read as the reverse complement.
CCTGACGCGGAAAAGCTCGCCCTGTCCGCAAAAGATGCCCGTGTAATTATCCTTGCCGAGAAAGTGGTCAAACATGCGGGTGACGCTGTCATAATTGCCCTCCGCGGAATAAAAGCCGCAGGTCGATATGACGACGTGGCGGGTGTCGCTCATGTCATATCGGGACTCGTGACTTCCGCTGCCGTATCCGTCCCGGCGCGCGCTCATGAAGGGCAAATTCATCGGAAGCTGCCGGTCGATCAGATTTTTCAGAATGCCGGGCACACTGTAATAGTAAAGCGGAAAGCTCCATACGATAAGCTCCGCCTCGGTTTGCTTTTTTATGACCGTCTGCATGTCGTCCTTGATGCAGCAGCTCCCCGGCGTGACCCGCCAGCAGGAAAAGCAGCCGCGGCAGGGATTTATCGTCAGGGAAGCGGCGTGCAGCGCCTCCACGCTGACGCTCTCGCCGCTTTTTTCGCGCTCCGCTCGCACGCCGGAGACAAACCGCTCGGCAAGGCGGAGAGAATTGCTGTTCGTCCCCTTCGGGCTGCCGTTAATCAACAGTATTTTCAAGCCTCAGTCCCTCCAATTCCTCAATGCAATGCCGGCACCACTGCCGCAGCATCTTGTCGTACATGACGCCGAAATCAACGGTAAACCTCCAATACAGCGCCTTGAGCGGCTCGTCTATGATTTTGCCGTATTGGGCAATCGCCGCGGCAGGCGCCTCGCCGCCGTGCGGCAGTACGCTCTCGCTTTCCGGCAGCGCCTTGAAATAGGCGATGTTTTCCTCTATGCTGCACTCGCCGCGAAAAAAGGTTTTCATCATCATGGGATTGCGCAGCGCGGTCTTGGAGCTTGAACTCCGCACCCAGCGCGCCAGCTCGGCGCGTCCCTCCGGCGTGATGGAAAGAACGTTCTTGTCCGGTCTGCCCTCCTGCGTCACATGCGTGACGCCGAGCCAGCCGCTTTTTTCCAGCGCCTGAAGCTCGCGGTATATTTGGCTGGTCTGGGCAGACCAAAAATGACTGAGAGAGTCCCTGAAGGTCAGCATTATTTCATAGCCGGTCATGTCGCCGTAGCTTAACAGACCAAGAATTCCGTGCTTCAGCATGTCGCCCTCCTATATTCTACTTGTTGAATATATAGCATGAATATAGCACGGATTTTTCAATATGTCAATACTCCCGCGCGCGGGCAGTAACCGTCGGCGGCGGGCGCACATAAACTGTGAGTGAAGGAGGGATGCTTTTGAAAAACGGCAAGGAGCCGTATTTCGTCCTGCAGCCCGGCGACGCAAGGCAGGAGCTGCTCTGCGAGCTGCTGCGCGGGGACGGATATACGGCTTGTTTTATAGATGAAAAGAGCGATTTGCGCGGGGCGTACATAATAGCTCCCGCGGCGTCCGCAGAGCTGCGGGCGCGTGCGGAGACGGCGGGAGCGCGGGTGCTGGCATATGCCGGGCGCGAGGACTATCTGCTCGGCAACGCGGAGATCACGGCGGAGTGTGCAATCTGCCTCGCCATAGAGCGCAGCCGCGCCGTGCTGTGCGGCAGCAGAACGGCGGTCATGGGCGGCGGTCGCATCGGACGGCTGCTGGCGGTGAAGCTGCGGGCGCTGGGCGCCTGCGTCACGGCATATGCCCGCCGCAGCGAAACGCGGCGCGAGCTGGCGGCGCTGGGCGTCGCGGCGGAGGATATCGCGGCGGCGGACGACGCTCTGCCGCAAGCGGATATCGTATTCAACACCGTGCCCGCCATGGTGCTCCCGGAGGAGCGGCTGCGGCTGCTGCCGCGCGGCGCGCTCGTCCTCGACCTCGCTTCGCGCCCCGGAGGCACGGACTTCGCCGCCGCCGAGCGGCTGGGGATAAACTGCGTGCATGCGCTGGCGCTGCCGGGCAGACTCGCGCCGCTCTCCGCCGCGCGCGAGATCCGTGCGGCGGTATATAACATGATAAAGGAGGGAGATTTCTGACAGACCTCAGGATAGGAGTCGGAATATGCGGCTCGTTCTGCATGTTTTCGCAGGTGCTGCCCATGCTCGAGCATCTGTGCCGCGAAAACCGCGTCACGCCGGTGCTCTCCTACGCCGCGGCGCAGTATGATACGCGCTTTTACCGCGCGGAGGAGTTTCGCTCGGAGCTGGTGCGAATAACCGGCGTGCAGCCGATAGACAGCATCGTGGACGCAGAGCCGATTGGTCCCAAGCGGCTTTTCGACGTCATGCTGATAGCGCCCTGCACGGGCAACACGCTGGCAAAGCTCAATTTGGGCGTGGTCGATACGCCGGTGCTGATGGCGGCAAAGGCGCATCTGCGCAACGGCGCGCCGCTGGTGATCGCGCCGTCCACCAACGACGCGCTCTCAAACGCGGCGGCGAATATCGGCATGCTGATGAACAAGAAGAATATATATTTCGTCCCGTTCAGTCAGGACGACCCGGATAAAAAGCCGCGCTCGATGGTCGCGCGCTTCGGACTCTGTGCCAAGGCGGTGGAATACGCCATGCAGGGCAGACAGATCCAGCCGATGATAATGTAAAGACAGGCGGCGGAGGCATATCTCCGCCGCTTGTTTCTTAATTCGCTTTCTTTGCGTGAAAAGCAAGGGAGGCGGTCTTGCATATGTGAAAACTGGAGTATTCCATTAGATTATTCTATGTCAGCGCACAGTAGAGCGGGGGGTATCTTCCGCCGCAGTTCGCCGGGCTTTGTTTTGAGCTTTTACGCTTCGCTTTCCGCACTCCCTGCGGTTGTGCCAGCTCTCCTGTTCTCAGGCGAGCCAGGCGGTGAATGTCTGCCGATAGCAGTCCCTTAACGTATTTGTCTGATGAAAAAAATAATACCGTCCGCATTTGCCGGACGGCATATTATTCTCTGCCTACGATATAGTCTATGCTCACGCCGTAATAGTCGGCAAGCTTGATTAGAAATTCAACGGGGATGGTATGGATGCCCTTTTCATATCTTCTGTATACCTCACGCTTGCAGCATAAAAGATCGGCTACCTGCTGCTGAGTCAGGTCATGGTCTATCCGCAGGTCGGCAAGTCTTTTAAAAAACATTTTATCAGCCTCCTCTTGACATATGCTACTATTTAGTGGCATAATAAACAAAGAAATGCCACAATTTTGTGGCACAATTCTAAATTATTTTATGTTGTGGGAGGGCAAATATGAAAAGAAAACGAATTTTATCCGCAGTATTGGCAATCCTGATGATATGCAGCCTTGTACATGCGGGACTCAGCCTTGAGGTGGAGGCGGCGTCCCATCCGAGCGTTATCAGAAGCAGAATGTATGAGCTGTTCAACAGCAGCAAATACAAGGGGAAATCGTATACGGCTTTTGATACTCCGACGATGTCGGGCTGTTGGGCGTTCCTATACAACTTTTCTATAGACTTGTTTGGCGTAGGTGTACCGAGCCAGAAATCGGCGACCGAGCTGACGGTGAACAGCAATTGGTATCAGGTCGGCTCTACCGCATCTACCAACAACGCAGTTCTGGCGCTGCTGAAGACCGCGCAATCGGGAGATGTCTTTCAGTATAGAAACTCAAAGGCGACGTCGCGGCACATCGCAATGGTATATGAGGTGACGGATAGCGGAATTACGAAGTATGACAACGTATCGTCCGTGGGAGTAAGATCGGCTACTCATACATGGACAGACCTGACGACGAGCAAAGGAATCGGCGACTTTTCGGCTTCGGGCTACGCATTGTCGCTGTATCGCTGTACTAAAAATGTGGTGGGAGCGTCTGCAAAGCCCTCCAATGCAAGTGTGCGGACTAATAAATCAACATATACACTTGGAGAAACGGTAACCATCACCCCGTCGGCAACAGGAGCAACGAGTTATACAATGCGAATAGAGCTCGATGGAAATGTCGTATACAGCAATTATAACGGCTTTACGGGGACGACTGCATATAAGCCGGATAAGGAAGGATCGTATAAGATTTTCATAAGCGCAATAAATAGCGCGGGCTTTGTCGACGCTTCTTGCATGTTTACCGTTATAGATAAGCCCTCCAATGCAAGTGTACACACCAATAAAGAAACATATCTACTTGGTGAAACTGTGACTATCACCCCGTCGGCAAAAAATGCCGTCAATTATGACATGGGAATTTGGTTTGGCGATTATCTTACAGGTGAAGAAGTGTTTGTAAAGTCGTATTTTACCGGTACTGCAACTTTCACGCCAACCGAGGCGGGGACGTATACCATAGCGCTGGCAGCGCTGGGAGAGGACGGCTACAACGGCGAGTGGGCAACGGCGTTTGCTGCTTTTACTGTATATGAGGAATCTCCCACGGACAAGCTGGGCGCGTATGAGGGCAGATTTACCGTGTTCGACGCCGAGGCGACGGAGGAGGAGCCGCGCTATCTTGGCACGCTGGGACTTGGCGAAGCGCCGGAGGGCTACGGCTATTATCAGTTAAGCGCAAGGGCGCGGCTGACCTACGACGAGACGGTGGAGGGCATGTATCCGTCTGGCGGCATATTCATGCTTGCCGTGGGCGCTGCGGAGAGCGGCGCGGTATATCCTACGCAGGAGGCGCTGGCGAATAATAAGCTTGTGTCTTTCGAGGGCGACGATAAGTTTGGTGTTTATGGTTCGGCTACAAACTATGTCGGCAGCATGACGGACGAGGAAGCGGCAGGGATATACAAGGCGCGCTATGCGTTTGCTGTGGGCGGCGACATTTCCTCAGTGGACGAGGCAGGCAACAGATATTTTGAGTTTGATATAATCCTGCGCGGAGTGCTTGCCAAGCCGGGCGACAGCTTTGAGCTGAAGCTGGACGGCTGGGTTAACGACGGAACGGGACAAATCAGCTACCAATCTTCGTCGGGCAGTATATCCGAGCGTATGAACGTCGTGGAAAGCAAGAGCGGCGTCATCACGATCCCCGAAGCGAACGGCGTGCTTTCCTTCACCAAGGACGATGTGGAAACCGACGCGATCAAGCTGCTGCGCTGGCAGGGCATGGACGCGGAAGCGACGGGCGAGCCGAGAAATCGCGGATATGATCCCACACAGACGAGCGATACCGTGGGCATAAGGCTCAACGGCGCGCCGATGGCATACAGCGCAGCAAATCTCGCCAAGGCAAAGGAGCTGTTCAAAGGCGTAAAATATGAAAGCCTCACGCACAGCGGCGCGGTTTCGCAGCAGGTGACGGAGCAGGCGGACGGCAGCCTGACTGTGGGGGACAAGCTCAAAATCAGCTTTGGCAGCTCCGGCGGCAACATTACCGCGACGGTGACGGCGCTGAAGCCGGTGGCGATGCGGCTGACGATGGCGGACGGCAGCGAATGCCTGATCGCCACGCCGGGCGACGTGAACCTTGACGGCAGCATGGACGCCAATGACTGGACGACCATCATGCGCTGGACGCTGCAGGCGTCGTCACGGTATGACGTGATGGACTATCCGGGTTTTACGCTGAACGGGCAGAGCTTTGACCTCTGGGCGCTGCTGGCGGATATGACAGGCACGGCTGCCGGCGGCAGCCGCAGTAACAGGGTGGACGCCAACGACTGGACGACCATCATGTATCTCACGCTTCAGGCGTGGAAGAAATAAAGAATAGGCAACGGAAAAATACCGGTCTCTGCGCTTTTGCGGAGACCGGTATTTTCATGTTCGGCATTGCCTATTCTGCTCAGAATTCCTCCTGCTCGGTGCGGGAGATTATCTCATTCTGCAGCTCTGGCGTGAGATAGTTGAAATAATCGCTGTATCCCGCAGCTTGCGGCGGCGCTTACTGCTTGTTCCAGACGCCGTTTTCCAGCTTGAAGGTCGCCTCCTCCTCAAGGGCGGCGCCGAACAGGCTGGTGACGGAGGTCTTGACGGTAATCACGTCGCCCTCGGCGAAATAGACGTCGTCCACCAGCACGATGCGCAGCACGTTGTCCTCGGGCAGCTTGAAGGTATAGGTGCGGTCCTGCTCCTTTACGCTCCCCGCGGCGTCGTAGACCTCGACGTAGTCGGTGGGCACGTTCTCCGGCTCCTCGCAGTCGAGGAAGTACTTGTTGCTGCCCTCATAGCCCACGCTCAGCAGGTCGCTGAAGGTGACCTCCACGGCGTATTCGTTATCCTCGGTCACGGCGCTCTCCGCCAGAAAATGCTCGGCGGGGACAGGCTCCTCCACGGGCTGCGCCTCTTCGCCCTCCTTCAGCCACTGACCGTCAGTAAGCGTGAAGGTGACGTCGCGCGCCGCGTTGGTCCCGCCGGCGGAGGTGACGGAGGTCTTGACGGTGATCACGTCGCCCTCGGCGAAATAAACGTCGTCCACCAGCACGATGCGCAGCACGTTGGGCTTCGGCAGCTTGAAGGTATAGGTGCGGTCCTGCTCCTTTACGCTGCCCGCGGCGTCGTAGACCTCAACGTAGTCGGTGGGCACGTTCTCCGGCTCCTCGCAGTCGAGGAAGTAGTTGTTGCTGCCCTCATAGCCCACGCTCAGCGCCTCGCTGAAGGTGATCTCCACGGCGTATTCATTGCCCTCGGTCTTGGCGGACTGGGGCAGGAACGGCGCGCTGCCGCCGCTTTCGGCAGTCCAGACGCCGCCCTGCAGGGTAAAAGTCACGTTTGCCTCGGCGTTTTCACCGTAGAGGCTGGTGATAGTGGTCTTAGTGATGATCACGTCGCCCTCGGCAAAATAAACGTCGTCCACCAGCACGATGCGCAGCGTGTCGTCGTCCAATATCTTGAAGGTATAGGTGCGGTCCTGCTCCTTTACACTGCCTGCGGCATCGTAGACCTCAACGTAGTCGGTGGGCACGTTTTCCGGCTCCTCGCAGTCGAGGAAGTACTTGTTGTTGCCCTCGTAGCCCACGGAGATGGGCGCGGAGAACTTGATATCCACCGCGTATTCATTGCTCTCCGTCTCGGCGGACAGCGCGGCAAAGCCGTTGGCGGCAGAGGGATCAAAGCGGCTGGGACCGTAAGCGACGCTGACGCTCAGCCCCGCCACGGCGGTCTGCTGGAAGTCGTGGAAATATTTCTCGTTTGGGAAGAGCTTGCCATTTGTATAGCAGGCGGTGTCCGCCGTCTTGTCAAAGGTGACGGTAAAGCTGTTCTCCGCCAGATAGGGCATGAGGGAGACGTTGAGCACCTCCGCCGTCACGGAGGAGTCGGCGCTGTGCGCCAGCGAAAGCACGGTGGCTCCCGTCTCGTCGGTGCCGAAGATATCGGCAGAGGCATAGCTCGCGCCGGAGGCGGCTGTGATGAGCTGCTTGTCGCTTGCGGGAGTGACCGCGCCGGAGGCGAAGTCATAGCTGTCGCCCGCGGTGAGGTAGTGCAGCTTCAGCCCGGTAACGCCGAACTCGCCGACGACGCCGGCGGGATTCCACTCGGCGTTTGCCGCGTCTATGATATATACGCCGCTGGTACCGAAGACCGTGCCGGTCTTGCTCGCGCCGTCAATGCGGATGCCGGCGGTCTCGTCCATGGCGATCGCCAGCCCCGCGGGGTCGGCGTCTCTCAAGCCGGCGATGACGCGCCCGAGACGCCCTCTGGCGTCCACGTGGGTGTCAAACAGCACGTCGCGCCCAAGAACCGGCTCCACAAAGCCGATGCTGTCGTAGATCATGTTGTTGCCCTCGTTTTTCGCGGCGTTGTCCGCCACGGTTTCTGCGGAATAGGAGGTAACGCTGACCTTTTCCGCGCCGTTCCAGTAGAAAGGCAGGTAAGAGCCGGAGGCTCCGTTGGTGAGGACCGTTCCGGACATCGCCGCCGCGCCCGCGCTGCTGCCGCCCAGCGTGCCGCCGGCGCGGAGCACGTCGAGTATCGCCTCCGCCACCAGCGAATTGCTGCCGTCGCGGTTTGCCAGCACCAGCCCGTAATAGACCTGATCGCCGCCGGTAAAGAACACGATATGGCAGGAGCGGATCAGATCGGCAAAATATTTGCAGTTCTGCACGTGCTCAAAGTTGTCGATGCCCAACGGGATATACACCGGCTCCATGCCCCGCGCCCGGAAGGTATCGGCGTAAGAGGCATAATCGCCGTCCGGCAGAAACATGTCGTCGTACATGTCCCTCTCGGCGCCCACGGTGGTCTCGATGACAGCCACGCGCGGCGTCTGTATTCCCGCCTCCGCCGCGCCCTGCTTGAGCGCGTCGATATATTCCGGCGAGTAGGCAGAGTCCTCGGCATAGATCGAGGTGGCGCCGCCGGCGGGGACGATGGCTCCGACGGAGCTTGCGCCATACTGCTTGAGCGCCTCGGGACCGTCCTTGGGCGTGATCATGCGGGGAGCCTTTTCCACGGCAATCCCGTCGGTGTCTTTGTAGGCGACGTAAACATAATAGAAGGTCTCCTTTTCCGCGCCGGAAAAGGCGTGACCGTCCAGACTGAGCAGCGAGGCGGGCAGGCTGTGAAAGCCGTCGTTGCTCTTGATCTCAAGCGCCTTGTTTTCTCCCGCCAGCGCCTGCAGCTCCGCCTCGTTCATGGCGGACAGACGCTCGCTGACGGGGGTCTGTCCCAGCTCGGAGTAGACGACGTACGCCGTGCGGTCGGCAAAGTTGTTGAACGCCACCGCGTAGTCGCTGACGGCGTCGCCCGCGTTGAGATCCAGGTTGACAAAAACGCCGTAATCATAGCGGGACGGCGCTTCGCTGTAAAGCATGCTCGGCTCGGTCTTGCTCTGGTTCTGATCGCATGCCGTCAGAACGCACAGCAGCGCCAGCAGCAGCGCAACGGACAGGATCGCTTTTTTCATGGGAAAGCCTCCTCAACAGTAGTTTTTTTATTTTTAAATATGAAGCTCAAAACGTGAAAGACGGGACGCTCTCGCCGGATCTATGCCTCCGGCTGAATATAGGTCATCACCCACGTGTCGCCCGGCATGAGATAGGCGCAGGGCATAACGCTCATGACAAAGCCTTCGGCGGGAGCCGCGACCGGCTCGCCGTCCACCGTGCCGATGACCTGCCCTGCCGAAACGCTCTCTCCCTTGCGGACGGCGGGACTCCACAGCCCTGCCCGCGGTGCCTCGGCGTCCAGCAGCCTGCCGTAAAAGGCAGGCTCATCGCCCTCGACGGCGCCGGAGACGACGCCCCTCGCCCGCAGCATATCCAGCAGCGCCGCCAGACATTGCTCGCCAACCTGAACGTTGACCGCGCCTCCGCACACGCCGGAGGGCAGCTCGATGATGCACGCCGCCTGCCGCCTCCGGCGGACTGCCTCGGTGAAAAGCTGTCCGGACGTGCCCTCGGAGTGAATTGCCGTCGGCAGGGTGATCTGCCGCACCAGCTCGCGCACCTCCCGCGACTCGCCGTATATCGAAAGGATATAGGGCAAGCCGTGCTGCCCGCAGCAGTGCAGATCGACGAGGATATCGGCGTCGGCAGTTTCACACCAGACGGCGTCCGCCAGACGCTGTCCCATCGTGCCGTCCGGATCGCCGGGGAAAATGCGGTTAAGATCGCTGCCGTCAAAGGGGTTGCGCCGCTGCATACAGCGGGCGGCGGCGGGATTGACCTGCGGCATGACGGAGACCGTGCCTTTTACCGGAGGGTTGGCGGCAAAAAAGTCCGCCAGCCTGCGCGCGACCCAGATCCCCGTCACCTCGTTGCCGTGAACGCCGCCGGTGAAAAAGATATGGGGCGAGCCGCTGCCGAAGGTATGACGTTCGATGGTCGCGGACACGCCGCATTCCGTGACTGTTATCTCTTTCATGCGGAATTGACCTCCCTGCAGGTATGTGATATGATGAAAAAAAGGCGGTGAAGCGATGAATAGCGAAAAGCGAGATTTGCTGGCGCCAATCTTGAAAAAGTATCTCTGGCACGCCTCTGCCGGAGCCGCCGTCTGGCTGCTGGTGCGCGTCTTTTCCCCGCAGGGGCGCGTTTACGCGGGCTGGACTGCCGCTCTGCTGGGTGCGTGCTATCTGCTGGCGGGCTGGATAAGCTGGCTGCGGCGCCGCGGCACAGATTTCGGCGCGCTGCTGCGGCGCAGACGCCCACCCGAGACGCCCTATTATCTTCGCGGCGCGGACAAGTCCGTCCGCCCGCGCCTCAGCCTCAACGGAAGCCGCCACACCTTCGACGACGATTTGGCGGAGACTGCCGACGCGCTCGGCGAAGCCTTTGACAAGGACGATATCCATGTTATTCGCGCCGTCGCCTGGGCGGCGGCAGGGGCGACGCTGCTGCTCCTTTCCGCGTTTTGACGCGGCGCGGTCAGCCTGCCGCGGTATATCCCAACGCATTCGACATACAGTGCCGGGTGCGTTTTTTTACAGCTCGATTTTTTTGGAGAGGATATTCAGCCCCAGCTCGGTAAAGGAGGCGTGCGCGCCGCGATAGCCCCGCGTCTCGGGACGGAGGACGTATTCCGCCACCGTTATCGCGGTCTCGCCGTGAAGGTCGCTGATCTCCGCGCCCCTGACGCAGGGAAGCCCTTCGCCGTTGATGGGCGCGGCGCCGTCCTTTGCGCGCAGCAGCCGCTTTTCAATCATATCGTCAAACAGCGGACTGTGGAGCATGCCGCCGGAGACGTAGTCGGGAAAAAAGTCGCAGTCCCTCTCCGGGGACTCCCGCGCCATGCTTGCCCGCAGGCTCCGGCAGTCAAAGCCGTCGCCGCGGTGGAGGGCGTGCATCACCACGCCGCGGTAATTTCCCGCGCCGAGGCGGACGGCTCCGCGGCAGTCCGCCACATAAACGCCTGCGCTGCCCAAAACGGTGAAGCGTCCCGCGTGATAGACCAGCGCGGTATCCTCCGAAACGGCGTAGCCCACGCGAAAGCCCTCGGTATTGCTGAGGCACGCCTCGATCAGCCGCAGCATGCGAGGACGCTTGTTGAAATGCTGATCCACGACGCCTTCGGGGAAAAACCCCAGCCCTCTCGCCAAGATCAGCGGCTCGCAGGGGTCGTCCGCTTCGCATTGAGCGTCATAATCCGCATATCCCCAAACGACGGGGTGTGTCAGAATACCCCGATCGTTGCCGCTGCCGATCATCACCCTGCTCATGATGGCGGCTCCCGCGCTTGAGCCGCCGATAACTCCGCCGCTTTCGTAAAGCTCGCGCAGACGGGCGAGCAGGGCGGTGTCGCTGCCGTCGCGTCGCAGCAGGCATTGATGGGTAAAATATTGGTCGCCTCCGGTGAACCAGACGCCGGTGACGCCCTCAAGACAGTCCGGCAGCCCCTCGGCGTCGCCGGTCACGGCGTTATATCCCCGCTCGTCCAGCACATGCGGGGCATAAATCGGGACCAGCAGGACCTGCTCCTCCCTCAGCCCCAGCCTTACGAGATCGCTGCGATAGCTGCGGAACAGCTCGTCCGGATTTTCGCCGGAGGCGGTGAGAATGAAAGCGATGCGGGCGTTTTCCGCGCCGCCCGCCTTTTCTATCAGGGCGGAAAAAACCTCGTCCTGCGAGGCGGTCAGTCCTCCGCCGACGATCAACAGCGTGCCGCTCATAAGCACATCTCCTTTTGTTCGTGATACGCCTTATGCCTCCGCCTCCAGCCGGCGGCGATAGCTCTCCAGCTCGGCGCGGTTTGCCCGGATGAAATGCCCGGGACGAATTTCCGTCCACTCCGGCAGATCGGTCGCATAATCGTGCATGGCGGGGTTATAGACCGCGACCTTTTTGCCGCGCTCCACGTCCGGGTCGGGCACTGGCGCCGCCTGCAAAAGCGCGTTGGTGTATGGGTGCAGCGGATGGGCGAAAAGCTCCTCCGCCTCCGCCAGCTCCACCAGCTGCCCCTTGTACAGCACGGCGATGCGGTCGGAGATAAAGCGCACCACGCTGAGGTCATGCGCCATGAACAGATAGGTAAAGCCCTTTTCCCGCTTGAGCTTATTGAGCAGATTGATCACCTGCGCCCGAATGGAAACGTCCAGCGCGGAGATCGGCTCGTCCGCCACGATGAACTCCGGCTCGAGCGCCAGCGCGCGGGCGATGCCGATGCGCTGCCGCTGTCCGCCGGAAAACTCATGGGGAAAGCGGGTGACGTATTCCGGCAGCAGCCCCACGCTGCGCATTGCCTGCGCCACCTTGTCCTGCCGCTCCCGGTCGTTTTTGAACAGACGGAAGTTGTAAAGTCCCTCGGATATGATATATTCCACCTTGGCGCGCTCGTTGAGCGAAGCCATGGGGTCCTGAAAGATCATCTGCACGCTTTTGCGAAACGCTGCCATCTCCTGACGCGGCAGCTTGCCGATGACCGACTTGCCCTTGTAGAGTATGTCTCCGCCGCTGCTGTGACAGATCTTTAGGATCGCCTTGCCGATGGTGGTCTTGCCCGAGCCGGACTCGCCCACCAGCGAGAGCGTCTCGCCGCGATGAATGTCGAAGGTGACGTTTTTCACGGCGCTGAAGCGGCTGCGCCCCAGCTTGAACTGGACGGTCAGGTTTTTTACCTGTACCAGCTTTTCCGCCGAGCTGAAGTCGACGGGGGCGGCGGGCAAAAGCTCCTGCTCTCCGTTCTTTTGCTCCAGCTCGCGGCGATAATCCGCCGCCTGCTCGCTCAAAAGCCACGTCTTGGCGTAATGCGTGTCCGTTACCTTGAAGAAGGGCGGCTCGCAAACGTAGTCGATCTTCATCGCCTCGGGGTTGCGCGGCGCAAAGGCGTCGCCCTTGATCTCCTTATACAGATTGGGCGGCGAGCCTTTGATGGAATGGAGGTCGTGCCCGCGCACGCCCAGCTGCGGCAGAGATCGCAGCAGCGCCTTGGTATAGGGATGGCGCGGATCCTTGAAGATCTCGTCCGCCAGCCCGTGCTCCACGATCTGACCGGCGTATATAACCGCCACCCTGTCGGCGACGTTGGCGACCACGCCCAGATCGTGGGTTATGTAGATCACCGACATGTCCAGCTCCTTCTGCAGCCGTTTGATAAGCTCCAGTATCTGCGCCTGCACGGTCACGTCCAGCGCGGTGGTCGGCTCGTCGCAGATGAGGATGCGGGGACGGCAGGCGATGGCGGTGGCGATGACGACGCGCTGCCGCATACCGCCGGAAAACTGGTGCGGATACTGCCTGTACCTCAGCTCCGGCTCGGGAATACCTACCTGACGCAGCAGCTCGATCGCCTGCCGCTTTGCCTCCTCCTTCTCCGTGCCGAAGTTCCACGTTATCACCTCGCGGATCTGTTCTCCCACGGTCTTTACCGGATTGAGCGAGGTCATGGGGTCCTGAAAGACCATGGCGATTTTTTTGCCGCGGATGGCGAGCCATTCCTTTTCCGTCTTATATTGCGAAAAGTCCACGCCGTCCATTTTCATCGTGCCGCTTTCCACCCAGCCGTTTTTGTCCAGCATGCCGATAAACGACTTGGTAAAGACGCTCTTGCCGGAGCCGGACTCGCCCACGATCGCCAGCGTTTCGCCGTGATATAAGTCGATGGAGGCGCCGCGGATGGCGGTGAGCACCTTGCCGCGGAGATTGAACTTGATAACGACGTCCTTTGCTTCAAATATCTTTTCCTTCACATTCTCCGCCTCCCCTCACAGATGGTTTTTCGGGTCGGAAGCATCCGCGAACTTGTTTCCGATGATATAAAACGAAACGGTGATAAAGCAGAGGATCATGGTCGGGAAAATCATCTGGAAGGGATATACCAGAAAGGCGGAGCGCCCCTGATTGACCAGATTGCCCAGAGTACACAGGTCGGCGGGCAGTCCCACGCCGATATAGCTGAGAAACACCTCCGAGCCGATGGAATAGGGTATGGTCAGCGCCGCGTCCATGATGATCAGGCTGACCAGATGCGGGATGACGTTGCGCCCAATAATGCGGCGGGTGGGGGTGTTGAGACAGATGGAGGCGACGTTGTAATCCACCTCGCGCAGCGCAAGAATGCGGCTGCGGAACCACCGCGCCTCCCTGATCCAGCCCGTCGCCACCAGCGCGATGATGATGGTGACGACGCTGGGCTTCATGATATAGGCAATCAGCACCAGATAGATGGTGCTGGGTACGTTGGTCAGCGTGTTGTATATGGCAAACATCACGGTATCCAGCTTGCGGTAAAAGCCCCACAGCGCGCCGATGACGACGCCCAGCCCCACCTCAAACACCGCCACCGCCACGCTCAGCAGCAGCGAGGTGCGGGTGCCGAACCAGACGCGCGCCCAGATGTCCCTGCCCACGCCGTCGGTGCCAAAGGGATGCTCCCGCGAGGGCGGGAGATTCCACTCGCGCGCCGAGAGAGAAACGGTATAGGGGTCGCGCTCCGTGACCATTGGATAGATGACGGTGTACGCCGCCATGATCAGCACCAGCGCCACGACAACCTTTACGGTCGTGCTTTTGAAAAAGGTGTTGATGGTGCTGCGCCAATAGGAATAGTTGGAAAAGCCGGTGTCCTCCAGCTTTTCCTCGTGAAACTCCGCTCTGGCAAAAAGCTCCTGCGGAAGATTTTCCGGAACGGATACGGTTTTTTCGTCCATGCTCGCCCCTCCTCAGTCGTTGCTGTCAACCAGCTTGATGCGCGGATCCACGAAGGATACCACGATGTCGCCCAGAAAGACGCCCAAAACCGACAGCGCGCCGTACATCAGCACCAGCACCTGCACCATGGGGTTGTCCATCGCCTTGATGGATTTGATGAGCAGCCCGCCGGTGCCGGGAATGGAATACATGCTCTCGATGACCAGCGAGCCGGACAGCATCAGCAGAAAATCGGAAGGGATATTGATGGCGATGGGCACGATGGCGTTGCGGAAAACGTGCCGCCACATGATGTATTTCTGCGGCAGCCCTTTGACGCGGGCGAACTTGATATAGTCCTTGTTCTCCTCGTCCACGATATAGCGGCGCAGCCATACGCCGTAGCCGGCGATCGAGCCGATAGACATGGATATAGTGGGCAAGATCCACGAGATCGGCTGCTCGATGTAAAAGAGCATGGGCAGACCCAGCCACTTGGAGAAAAACACCTGAATGAAGAAGTGGATGATGATGGACGGCACCGCCCGAATGATAACGACGTAAACCGTGCCCAGCTTGTCCGCCAGCCCTCCCTTGCTCCGCGCCATCGCCACGCCCAGCGGCAAGCCGATGGCGGCGGAAATGAACCACGAGATCATATTCAGCAGAATTGAATAGGGTATCTTCTCCGCCAAAATCCCGCCGATGGGCGAGTTCGGATAGAGGACGATGCTTCGCCCCAAATCTCCGCGGAACAGATTCGTCACAAAGTTTTTAAGCTGGAGGGGCAAGGGGTCAAGCACGCCCATATTGCGCAGATATGCCGTTTTTTCCGCCTCCGTCATGTCCTTCCATTGCTCCTTGGAAAAATAGCCTGCGGTGGGCATAAAGCGCAGCAGGGTAAAGACCACCAGCATCACCAGACTTATGGTGACGACTGCCTGCCCCAGCTTTGATAACAGATAACGTCCCATGTTTTACCTCGCTTTTTTAGAGAGGGGGCGGCCGCCGCCGTCCCCCCCGGATGTGTCGGCAGCGGTTTTAGTTGGAGAAGGCTGCCTTTTCCTTGTTGTAAGTCTCGGTGAACGCCGCATACTCCGCCGCTGTGATGGGATCCTCGCGAATGAGCGCGCCCTTCATCTTAAACCGCGACATGCCGAAATAGCCGCCGGGCACGGTGTAAGGAACGATGCGGGTCATTTTATAGGAGCCGCCGCCGGACATGTAGGGCTTGATATAGGCATGCTCCAGCAGCCACGCCTCCGCCTGCGAATATGCCTCATAGCGTTCGTTGATATCGTATATGGCGGTAGCGCGCTCTACCATGCTGTCAAACTCCGGAACGTCGTAAAAGCTGTAGGTGATATCGTAATCGGAGGTGCAGCGGTCCAGATTGGCGGAGGGGTCGGCGTAACGGAAGCCGTAGCTGTCGTCCACCAGATCCCAGTTGCCGAGGTCGTAAACGTCGGCGCTGAAGCTGTTGGAGGAATAGCCGAGGATCACGTTGACGTAATCGGTTCCCAGATACGTCTCCAGCATCTGCTTTACCAGCGTCGCCTTCTTCATTTCGCTGTCGGAGCTGCTGGAGGAATAAACGATGTCGATGGGCAGCTTGCCGTCGGCGTGGAACTGGGTGATGGGCAGCATGTCCACATCGCCGGGCGCAACTCCCTTCAGGGTGACGCCGTCGCTCTCGCACAGCTCCTTTGCCGCCTGCTCCATATAAGCTCTTGCGGTCTCGGCGCTGAATGGATCGACGCCCTTGTAGGGCTTCAGCGCGTCGTAGTCGGTATAGTCCTTGCCGTTTTCGTCAAACATGCAGTTTTCCGGCAGCAGGGTGAAGCGGCAGAAAAACGCGGGGTCGTTCGGCTCCCAGATGGCGGAAACGGTCACGCTGTCGATAGCGGTGAAAATTGCCTTGCGGAAGTTCTCGTTCTGCACGGCGGCAGCCATCTCGGGGTTGTCGGTGGCAAAGTTGAAGGAATACCAGAAGGTGGTGACCGTCTTTTCAGACAGGTAAACGTAATCCTCCCACTCCGAGCCGCGGACGCTGGCGACCTCCTCCGAGCTGAGGGAGGTGGAGGTGATGTTGCCGCGCTCGAACATCTCCAGGCTGGAAATGCCGTCGGAAACGTATTCCCAGCTGAGGGTATCGACGGTCAGGCTGTCCGGATCCCAGTAATGGGTGTTCTTGCTCAGAACGACCATCTTGTCCAGATCCCACTGCGAAATATAATAGCCGCCGTTATAGAGCATCTTTTCCTTGGCGATGCCGAACTCGTCGCCCACGGCGTCCAGAAACGCCTGATTGACGGGCAGCATCAGGTCGAGCTGCGCATAGCTGAGGAAGTAAGGATAAGAGCCGGAAAGGGTATACTGCACGGTGTATTTGTCCAGCGCCTTGACGCCGACGGTATCCTCAAAGGCAGCCTCCGCCTGCTCGCGGGTCATGGAGGTCTCGGTGCCGTCATCCACGTCCACCAGCAGATAATAGTAGTCATAAAGCCCGCTGATGACGCTGCGGATGGTGCTGAAGCTGCTGGCGGCATGATTTGGGTCTGCCACATAGCGGATGCCGCTGACAAAGTCCTCCGCCGTCACCTCATAATCGGTCTCCGCGCCGGTGTGATCCACCCAGCGGACGCCCTGCCGGAGATAAAATGTCCAGACGCTGTAATCCTCGTTGTGCTCCCACGACTCGGCGAGAGCGCCCACGACGCGGTCATAGCGGTCTGTCTCCACCAGTCCGTCTACCAGATTGGCGATGAATATATAGTCGGAGGTACCGGTGGTGGTATATGGGTTCATGGTAGTAATCGGCTTGGAAAAGGTGGATTTGTATTCCTTTAAATAATTCGCGTTGGGGTCGATTTGTCCGCCGCCCGCCGTGCCGTTTCCGCCGGCGGGATCGTTTCCCTTTTCGCAGCCCGCCGAGATCGCGATCAGCATAACGACGCACAGTATCAGTGCCAATGCTCGCTTCATGTCCATAACACTCCTTTTTTACAAAAAACATCAGTTAATACATGCCTTACGGTTATGTTTATGCTATCATACGCCGCCGGAAAAGTAAAGTAAAAACTTTGCGTTTTCTGATGTTTTGTTAAGCATGTTCAAACAAATAATGAAATTTTCAGTAAAAATGCCGAGAGAAGATTGCTCTGCAGGGCTTGAAATTGGTGAAAAAATCCGTTAGAATAAAGTAAATACTTTAAAATACCAATTTGGAGGAAGCGGATGAAATCGCTGGGGGAATTGTTTCATAATCTGGACGGCTTGACGGCAAGACAGCGGTCTATCGCGGAGTATATCATCGGCGCGCCCGATGAGGCGGCGTATCTGACCCTCAAGGAGCTGAGCGTCAAGGTAGGCGCGTCCGAAGTGTCGGTGCTCCGCATGTGCCGGGCGCTGGGGCTGGAAAGCTTTGTGGAGCTGAAGCAGGCACTGCGGGAATACAACAAAGAGCGCCTGCGGCTGGCGGCTGCGCCCGCGTTTTTAAGCGACGCGGCAAATCGCGAGCTTGCCGACGCCGGCGATATGCTGACTGCCGTTTGCGAGGACGACGTCGGCAATATACACAGCATGATAAACGGGCTGGACAGGGAGGCTCTTTTTGACTGCGCGCGCGGACTGCTGGAGGCAGAGCAGGTGACGGTGTTTGCCCATGATGCATCCTTTCTTTTTGCGGATTATCTCTCCTACAGGCTGAACTTCCTGCGCATCAAGTGCACCTCCATCAAGGTCGGCGACAGCGATTCGATCCAGTCGGCGCTGGCGCGGATGGGGAAAAACGACTGGGCTGTTTTTCTTTCCTTCCCGCCCTATCACCAGCCCATCGAAAGCATCGTGGACTTCTGCCGCTACCGCGGCGTGCGCATGATCGCCATCACCGACAGCACGGAGTCGCCGGTGGCGGCGGAGGGCGTCGGCGTTTTTCTCTGCAGAACGGCGGCACGGTATTATTACAACTCCCACTGCGCCACCGTCAGCTTTATGAACGTGCTGGCGTCCTGCATTTCCTACCTGCTGGGCGCGCGCTTTGACGATATTCTGGCGGAGGAAAAAGCCGTCAGCGACTTTATTTTTACCGCCCACACCGGCAGCCGCGCCGAGTCCGTGAAAGATAATAAATAAAATCAAACGATAGATGACATAGGAGGAGCTATGCTGACATTATGGAAAAACTGCGACGTTTATGCGCCCGAGCATCTGGGCAAAAGGGATATTCTCGTTGAGGGATGCAGCATCGCCGCCGTGGGAGAGAATCTGAGCGCATGGCTCGGCGCGCCGCAGCTCTCCGTACCGGATATGGAGGGCGCCCTCGTTTGCCCCGGGCTGGTGGATATCCACACCCACGTCACCGGCGGCGGCGGCGAGCAGGGGCCTGCCTCCCGCACGCCGGAGCTGCAGGTCACGGACTTCACCCTGAGCGGCGTCACCTCGGTGGTGGGGCTGCTGGGCACCGACGGCGTCTCCCGCGGGCTGGAAAACCTGCTGTTCAAGGTGCGCGCGCTGGAGGAGGAGGGCATCTCCGCATGGGCGCTCACCGGCAGCTATCGCATGCCCGCCAAGACCCTGTTCGGCGACGTGGAAAAGGACGTCGCCCTGATCGACAAGTTTATCGGCGTCAAGACCGCCCTTTCCGACCATCGCGGCTCCGCCGTCACGGGGCAGGAGCTTGCCCGTCTGGCTTCCGAGGCGCGCATCGGCGGCATGCTCTCCGGCAAGCCGGGCTTTGTCACGATCCATATGGGTGCTCACGAGCACCGGATGGACGAGATATTCTGGGCGCTGGAGCATTCCGAGGTTCCCGCGCAGAGCTTTCTCCCCACCCATTGCTGCCGTTCGCCGGAGCTGGTGGCGGACGCCGCGAGACTCAACAAGAGGGGCGCCTATATCGACTTCACCGCCGATCTGCCCGCCAGCGAGGCAGGCTCGGCGGCGGCTCTGGTCAGCGCGCTGAGGCAGGGCGCGGAGGTCAGCCGCATCACGATGAGCTCCGACGCCGGCGGGAGCCAGCCCACCTTCAACGAGCGGGGCGAGTGCATCGGGTTGACATACTCCACCAGCGCGACTCTGCTGCAGGAGCTGCGCCGCATAATCAGTCGGGAGGGCTTGCCGATGGAGACCGCTCTGCGGTTCTTCACCGAAAATCCCGCCCGGCTCATCGGGCAGGCGGGCAAAAAGGGCTGCATCGGCGTCGGCGCCGACGCCGATCTGCTGGTGCTGAACGAAGATTTTTCCGTCCGTCACGTGATGGCAAAGGGCAGAGAAGCCGTCCGCAGCGGCGCAGCAGTCCTGAAGGGGCGCTTTCAGGAATGACGCCTGCGAGCAGGGCAAACGGCGGCGCGGCGCCTTGACAGGCGCACCGCCTGAAAATCGGTTTGAAATAAAAGCCTCCGGCTATGCCGGAGGCTTTTATCATACCTTGATATTGAGATTTTATCTCCGGACTGGCACATCGCTTAGGCTGACGCCGGAGGGCATTCGGGCATTTATTCGGTAAATTTATGAAATGAAAAGGCGAAAGGGGATTTCCGCATCTGCGCCCTCTTTTGAAAGCTGCTGTTATTTGCCGCATTTCCTTGTTGACGAGATTTGCGGAGAAAGCGCCTGCGTCAGAATTCCTCCTGCTCGGTGCGGGAGATTATCTCATTCTGCAGCTCTGGGGTGAGGTTGTTGAAATAATCGCTGTACCCCGCCACGCGGACTATCAAATCGCCGTATTTCTCCGGGCGGCGCTGGGCGTCGCGCAGGGTGTCCGCGCTGACCACGTTGAACTGGATATGATGCCCGTCCAGCTTGAAATACGCGCGTATCAGGTCTTTGAGCGCGCCCAGCCCGCGCTCGCCCGCCAGCACGGAGGGCGAAAACTTCTGATTGAGCAGTGTGCCGCCGGTGCGCACTTGGTCTATCTTGGCGGCGGAGCGGATGACGGCGGTGGGACCGCGGCGGTCGGCGCCCTGCACGGGGGAAATACCCTCGGAGAGCGTGTCGTGCGCCCGTCTGCCGTCCGGCGTCGCGCCGATGACGGAGCCGAAATACACGTGGCAGGTGGTGGGCAGCATCTCTATGCGATAGGTTCCGCCGGTGGGCGTGGGACGCCCGTTCACCGCGTTGTAGATTATCTCAAAGGTGTCCTGTATAAAGCGGTCGGCACGGTCGTCGTCGTTGCCGTATTTGGGCGTTTTGTTGAGCAGCGTCAGCCGCTCCTTTTCATAGCCCTCGAAGTTCGCCGACAGTATTTTATTCAGCTCCTCCAGCGTGAAGGTCTTGTTTTCAAAAACGTGCAGGCTCAGTGCGGAGAGGCAGTCCGTGATGCTGCCCAGCCCGACGAACTGGATATAGCGGCTGTTGTAGCGCGCGCCGCCGTTGTTGTAATCCCTGCCGTTTTTGATGCAGTCGTCGGTGACGACGGAGAGGAACGGCGCGGGCATATAGCGGGCATACAGCATCTCGATGATGTTGTTGCCGGCGATATCCACGTCGATGAAATGCTCTATCTGCGTGCGGAATGCCGCCAGCAGCTCCTCCATGGAGCGCAGCTCTGCGGCGGGCGGAGTGTCCGCGCCTATCTTCTTGCCCGTTTCGGGGTCTGTGCCGCCGTGCAGCGTTATCTCCAGCACCTTTACCATGTTGAAATAGCCGGTGAGGATATACGCCTCTTTGCCAAAGGCGCCCACCTCCACGCAGCCGCTGGTGCCGCCGCAGCGGGCGTCAACGATGCTCTTGCCCTGACGCAGCAGCTCCTCCACCACCATGTCGCAGTTGAACACGGAGGGGAAGCCCATGCCTTCGCGTATCACCTCCGCGGCGGCGAGAACAAAGCGGTCGGGGTTCTTGCGGCTGACCTGCACGTTGGTGGACGGCTGCAGCAGCCGCATATCGCGTATCACGTCAAGCAGCAGATAGCTCATCTCCGTCACGCCGTCGCTGCCGTCGGGACGGATGCCGCCGATGTTGATATTGCAGAAGTCCGTGTAGGTCGCGCTCTCCTTGAGGGTGATGCCCACCTTGGGCGGCGCGGGCTGGTTGTTGAACTTTATCCAGAAGCATTCCAGCAGCTCCATCGCGCTCTCGCGCGTGAGGGTGCCGTCCTCCAGCCCCTTGCGGTAGAAGGG
The DNA here is from genome assembly GCA_017453985.1 of Clostridia bacterium. Taxonomy (GTDB): domain Bacteria; phylum Bacillota; class Clostridia; order Oscillospirales; family Butyricicoccaceae; genus RGIG3726. The sequence goes on along the minus strand of JAFTDT010000107.1, from coordinate 16,596 downwards.
GTCAAGATGCTGGTCGAGATGCCCGGGGCAGAAGGAGTCCCAGGTATTCAGCTCGGTTATCACGCCCAGATGCACGAAGAAATACATCTGCAGCGCCTCGTGGAAGTCGCGCGGGGCGTGCGCCGGAACATAGCGGCAGACCTCCGCGATCTTCCGCAGCTCGGCGCGGCGGCGCTCGTCCGGCTCCGCCTCCGCCAGTTCCTCCGCCAGCGCGGCGTACCGCTCCGCAAAGGCGATAAGCGCGTCGCAGACGATATCCATCGCCGCCAGCTCCTCGCGGCGGTCATAGGCGTCCGCATCGCGCGCGGGGTCGATGGCGGCGATCGCCTCCGCGATATCGCGCTTGAAATCCAGCATGCCGCAGCGGTAAATCTTGTCGTCGCAGACGGTATGCCCCGGCGAGCGCTGCTCCATGAACTCGGTGAAGATGCCCGCCTCGTAGCAGTCCTTCCACAGCGGGGTCATCTGGTCAAATATCAGGTCGCGGATGCTCTTGCCCTGCCAGTAGGGGATTATCACGTCGCGCTGAACATCGCGCGTCTCATCGCTGACGGCAAAGGAGATCTTCTCCCGCTTGTCTATCACATCGAAGTCCTCCAGAGTGTGGCAGCACAGCTCCGGATAGGTGGGCGCCGCCTGCGGCACGGGGCCGCGCTCGCCCACGATCAGCTCGCCGTCGTTGATCACGACGGTCTTGTTCTCCATCAGATGCTTGAATGCCAGCGCCCGCAGACGGGGCACGGATACCTTGCCCTGGTATTTTTGATAAGCCTCGGTCATCAGCAACGCACGCTCGATGGAGAGCGTGGGCGGCGTATCAAGACTTTGACGGCGCAGCTTGCGCACGCGCTCGTTCATTCCGCAGACCTTTTCCATCTCTATCAGCCTCCTGTTCGGGCGTCAAGCCCCAGTTGAGTTAAAATATCGCAAAGTCCCTCCATCTGCGCAGATGGAGGCTCCGGTACGTCCGGCAGGGCATATTCCAGCCCCAGCGCGGCATATTTCCCGCGGGCGATAGCGTGATATGGCAGCAGATGCACGCGGCTCAGCCCCAGCTCGCCCGCCAGCTCGCCGATGCGGCGCACATGCTCCGGCGCGTCGTTTATCCCCGGCACGACCGGCACGCGCAGCCAGATGCTTTTGGTAATGCGCGCCAGACGGCGCAGATTTTCCAGTATCAGCGCATTGTCCGCGCCGGTGTATTTGATATGCTCCCGCGAATCGAGGTGCTTGATATCGTATAAAAACAGCTCGCATATCTCCGCCGCCCGCTCCATGTTTTCCCATGGCACGCAGCCGCAGGTGTCCACGCAGGTGTGGATATGCTCGCGCCGCGCCAGCCGCAGCAGCTCAAGGGTAAAATCCGGGAAGGACAGCGGCTCGCCGCCGGAGAGGGTCACGCCGCCCTCAGCGCCGTAAAAGGGCGCGTCGCGCAGCACCTCGGCAAAAGCCTCCGCGGCGGTCATGCGCCTGCCCAGCCGCTCGATGGCGAGGGCGGGACACGCCTCCGCGCAGGCGCCGCAGCCCGTGCAGCGCGCCTCGTCGCGCAGCGGCGCGGAGTCTCCCGCCGCCAGCGCGCCGGAGGGACAGGCGGCAAGGCAGCTTAGGCAGCCGATGCATTTCTCCGGCTTGCGGGTAAGCTGCACATGGTACGAGCGGTTTTCAGGATTGTGGCACCAGAGGCAGCCCAGCGGGCAGCCCTTGAGAAAGACCGTGCTGCGTATGCCCGGTCCGTCGTGTATGGAATATTTTTGTATGTTCGTCACAAGCGCGGCGGCGTCCGGCAAGGCTCTCCCTCCGTAAAACGTAATGTTGCTTATAATTATAATACCGGCAGAAGATGTTTGCAACAACTTTTGCGCGAAACCATCGGGCGACGGCATAAACGCAGCCTTGCAGATTTGCCTTGTAGCACGGGGAAAAATATGCTATTATAAAGATAATATGGAGTTCTGCGGCGTTTTTGCGGGCGGCGCGGGGCAGAGAAGGAGGAAACGGACTTGTTTTACTATATCAAGGGCACGGTGGCGCTCACGGAGCCGGCGCTCGTGGTGCTGGACGCGGGCGGCGTGGGCTATGCGCTCAACACCTCGTATACCAGCGCCACGGCGGTAAAGACGGGCGACACGGCGACCTTCTATACATATCTGCATGTGCGCGAGGATATATTTGACCTGTACGGGTTTTACCGCCGGGAGGAGCTGGAGTGCTTCCGTCAGCTCGTTTCCATCTCCGGCGTGGGACCGAAGGCGGCGCTGGCGATACTCAGCGCGGTCACGCCGGATAAGCTGGCGCTCTGTGTGATAACCGGCGATGAAAAGGCGCTCTGCGCCGCGCCCGGCATCGGCAAAAAGCTGGCGCAGCGCATCATTTTAGAGCTGAAAGACAAGCTGGCGAAGTCCGACCTTGAGGCGGCGGCGAGCGGCGAAGGCTATGTGCCGATACAGACGGGCGGCGCCTCGGACGACGCGGTGGCGGCGCTGGTGGTGATGGGCTATTCCCGCGCCGAGGCGCTGGCGGCGCTGCGCGGCGTGGACGTGGCAGGCATGAGCACGGACGAGATAATCCGCGCCGCGCTGAAAAAGCTGTTTTAGGAGGTGAGGGCGCATGGCGATAGAATACGGTCAGGAGATGGAGGAGCGCATAGTCACCGGCTCGCTTTTGAGCGGGGACGAGGCGGAGCTTTCCCTGCGTCCGCACTATCTGCATGAATACACCGGACAGGAGAAGGCGAAGGAGAACCTCTCCGTCTTTATCCAGGCGGCGCGCCTGCGCGGGGAGCCGCTCGATCATGTGCTGCTCTACGGTCCGCCGGGCTTGGGCAAGACCACGCTGGCGGGGATAATAGCCAACGAGATGGGCGTCAATATCCGCGTGACGAGCGGTCCGGCGATAGAGCGCACGGGCGATTTGGTTGCGCTGCTGACCAATCTCAACGACAACGACGTGCTGTTTATCGACGAGATACACCGCCTCAACCGCAGCGTGGAGGAGGTGCTGTACCCGGCGATGGAGGACTATGCGCTGGATATCATCATCGGCAAGGGTCCGGCGGCGCGCTCGATACGCTACGACCTGCCAAAGTTCACGCTGATAGGCGCGACCACGCGCGCGGGGCAGCTCAGCTCGCCTCTGCGCGACCGCTTCGGCGTGCAGCTCAAGCTGGAAATGTACACGCCGGAGGAGCTGCAGCGCATCGTGGTGCGCTCGGCGGAAATATTGGGCATCGAAACGGAGCCGTCCGGCGCGGCGGAGATAGCCGCCCGCTCGCGCGGGACGCCGCGTATAGCCAACCGCATACTCAAGCGCGTGCGCGACTTCGCGCAGGTGAAGGGCAGCGGGGTGATAGACCGGCAGACGGCGGACGTGGCGCTTTCCGCGCTGGAGATAGACCACATCGGGCTGGACAACACCGACCGCCACATGCTGGAGAGCATCATACGCAATTTCGGCGGCGGGCCGGTGGGGCTGGACACGCTGGCGGCGACCATCGGTGAGGAGAGCGTGACGCTTGAGGATGTGTACGAGCCGTATCTGATGCAGATGGGCTTTTTAAACCGCACGCCGCGCGGCAGGTGCGTCACGCGCAGGGCTTACGAGCACCTGCACATACCCTTTGAGGGGCAGATGGAGATATAATTTTAAGGGAGAATTACGGATATGGGCAAGTATTTCGGTACGGATGGCATACGTGGCAGGGCAAACGATACGCTGACCTGCGAGCTGGCATACAGGACGGGCGCCGCGCTGGCGCATGTGATAGGGGAGGAGCGCGGCAGCGCCCCGCGCATACTGATAGGCAGAGATACCCGTATTTCCGGCAGCATGCTGGAGGCGGCGCTGATCGCCGGCATCTGTGCGGCGGGCGGCGCGGCGGTATCGCTGGGCGTGCTGCCCACGCCGGCGGTGGCATTCGTCACGGCGGGGGACGCGGCGGCGGACGCCGGCATCGTGATATCCGCCTCGCACAATCCCTTTGGCGACAACGGGATAAAGATATTCGGCGCGGGCGGCTTCAAGCTCACGGACGGGCAGGAGGCGCGCATAGAGGAATACATAGATGCGCTGCCGGAGCATATTATAAAGACCGGCGGCGCCATCGGCACGGCGGAGCGTGCGGATGAGAACGCGGCGCGGAGCTATATCGAGCATATCGTGCGGGCGGCGCCGGAGGGGCTGAACGGACTGCGCGTTGCCGTGGACTGCGCCAACGGCGCGGCGAGCGTGACAGCGCGGCGCATCTTCGCGGAGCTGGGCGCGGAGGCGGTGTTTCTGGCGGATAAGCCGGACGGCGTGAACATAAACGATGGCTGCGGCTCGACGGATATGGACGCGCTGGCAAGCTTTGTCCGCGCCGGCGGCTTTGATATCGGCGTTGCCTTTGACGGAGATGCAGACCGCTGCCTGTTCACGGACGAGCACGGCGAGCTGATAGACGGAGACAAGGTCATAGGCGTGTTGGCGGAGGATATGCAGCGCGGCGGCACGCTGCGCGGCGGCGCGGCGGTGACGGTGATGAGCAATATGGGGCTGCTGGCTTTTCTGGCGGAGCGCGGCATCGCGGTGCGTACAACCGCCGTCGGCGACCGCTATGTGCTGGAGGAGATGGAGCGCAGCGGCTTCAACATCGGCGGCGAGCAGTCCGGACACGTGATACTGCGCGACTGGGCGACCACCGGCGACGGTCAGCTCACGGCGGTGCGGCTGCTGAGCTGCCTGCGGCGGCGCGGCTGCCGGGCGAGCGAGCTTGCCGCGGCGATAGAGAGGTATCCGCAGGTCATCGTGAATATCGAGGTGCCGGCGGAGATAAAAAAGCTTATCGCCGCGAGCGAGAGCGTACGCAGCAAGGTCAGCCATATGGAGAATACCTTTGAAAACCGCGCGCGTGTGCTTGTGCGTCCCTCCGGCACGGAGAACAAGGTACGCATCATGGCGGAGGGCAAGGACCCGCTGGTGGTGCGCGAGCTGGCGGAGCTGGCGGAGAACGTGATACGCATAGAGATAGAGCATCTCAAAAACGGCGGAAAATAAGGCGCGGGAGCGTCATGATATAAACAGTTCGGAAAGACGAAAGGAGGGAGCGGAGCATACAAGCGCCGGAGCTGCCGGGGAAAACGGCAGTTGACGAGGACGGAGGTTGGGGAGACCCGTAATATCGACAGGTTCGGCGGATGCCTCCTGCCGCTGCCGCTGCGGCATGAGCCGTCAACAAAGCCCGTGGGCGACCGCGGGGACAAAAATGACGGCAAGGCGGAAAAACTGATATTTTAAGGAGATTTTACATATGTGCGGAATAGTAGGTTATGTCGGAAAGAGCCGGGCGGTGCCGATGCTGCTGCAGGGCTTGCACAAGCTGGAATACCGCGGCTACGATTCGGCGGGCGTCGCTCTGCCCGAGGGCGGAGGCATCGAGGTCATCAAGACCAGCGGACGCATAGACGATTTGGAAAAGAAAGTAAAGCACTACGGCGAGCTGTCCGCCTGCTGCGGCATCGGGCATACGCGCTGGGCGACGCACGGCGCGCCCTCCGACCTTAACGCCCATCCCCATCTCAGTCAGGGAGGCAAGGTTGCGATAGTGCATAACGGCATCATCGAAAACTACATGGAGCTGCGCGAGATGCTGCGCGGCGCGGGCTACCGCATCACCACTCAGACGGATACCGAGGTGGTGGCGCATCTGTTCGAGATGAACTATCACGGCGACGCCGTCAGAGCGATGGTGGAGACGGTGAAATATCTGCGCGGTTCCTACGCGCTGGCGGTGCTGTCGGCGGACGAGCCGGGGCAGATAGTCTGCACGCGCCGCGACAATCCGCTGATAGTCGGCGTGGGCGAGGGGGAGAATATGATAGCCTCCGATATCCCCGCCATACTGGCGGTCACAAAGAACTATATAGTCATCGCCGACGGCGAGGTGGTGCGCGTGGACGCCGGCGGCGTGACGGTGTACAATTCGCTGGGAGAGACGGTGGAAAAGGAGATAAACACCGTCACCTGGGACGTTTCCGCGGCGGAAAAGGGCGGCTACGAGCATTTTATGATAAAGGAGATAATGGAGCAGCCCAAGGCGGTGCGCGACACGGTGCAGCCGCGCATCAAGGACGGAATGCCCGCGCTGGACGACTGCGGACTTTCCGACGCGCTGTTTGAAAACGTGCGCAATATCCACATCACCTGCTGCGGCTCCGCGCTGCACGCGGGGCTGGTGGGTAAGGTCGTGAGAGAAAAGCTGGCGCGCATACCCGTCATCGCGCAGGTGGCTTCGGAGTTCCGCTACTGCGACCCGATAATCGGACCGGACGACCTCTGCATCGTGATAAGCCAGTCCGGGACGACGGCGGACACGCTCGCCGCGCTGCGCGAGGCAAAGGCTCGCGGGGCAAGGACGGTGGCGGTGGTAAATGTGGTGGCGTCCGACGCCGCCAGAGAGGCGGACGGCGTGCTGTATACCTGGGCGGGGCCGGAGATAGCCGTGGCGACGACCAAGGCATATTCGGCGCAGCTTGCCGCCATGTACCTGATAGCGGTGCGGGCAGGGCTTGCCAGAGGCACGCTGAGCGAGGAGGCGGCGCGGCGCTGCTGCGCGGAGATAGCGGCGCTGCCGGAGCTGATAGAGAGGACGCTCGCCTGCCGCGAGGATATGCAGTATCTCGCTTCGCTCTATTCCAACCGCCAGAGCATATTCTTCCTCGGTCGCGGCATAGACTACGCCGCGGCGCAGGAGGCGTCGCTCAAGCTGAAGGAAATTTCCTATATCCACAGCGAGGCTTACGCCGGCGGCGAGCTGAAGCACGGCACGATCTCGCTGATAGAGGACGGCACGCTGGTGGTGGCGCTTTGCTGCGACCCCGCGCTGCTGGAAAAGAGCGTGTCGAATATCAAGTCCGTCAAGGCGCGCGGCGCAAAGGTGATTATGGTCACGAGCGTCGCCTCATTCCAGCCGGATCCGGAGATATGTGACCATCTGATAAGGATACCCGCCTGCGCGGCGGAGCTTTCCGCCTCGCTGTCAAATATTCCCATGCAGCTCTTTGCCTATTATGTTGGCGTGCATCGCGGATGCGACGTGGATAAGCCGAGAAATCTGGCAAAATCCGTCACCGTGGAGTAAGAGGACTTAGGGCAGGGAGCGTCGCTCCCTGCCCTAAATAAGCGACAGATAAGATTTTTCCTCGTTTGCCAAAGGACGTGTTGATATGGATAAAAGAAATAAAATATGCTATATAGCGGGCGCGATGGAGCTTGAGGGCGATATCGCGCCGCTGCCGGGCGACCTCGTGATCGCGGCGGACAAGGGGCTGGAGCGGCTGCAGCGGCGCGGCATCGAGCCGGACCTCATCGTCGGGGACTTTGACTCGCTGGGCTGCGTGCCGGAGGGCGGCAACGTGGTGCGCCATCCGGTGATGAAGGACGACACGGACATGATGCTGGCGGCGGAGATGGGCTTGCAGGCGGGATACCGCACGTTCGTGCTGTGCGGAGGCTTCGGCGGCAGACCGGATCACACCATGGGCAACATGCACACGCTGATATATCTTGCCCGCCGCGGCGCGCGCGGATATCTGCCCGGAGGCGGCATGACGGCGACGGCGATAGAGAACGGAGCCATCGGCTTCAAAAGCACGGCGCGAGGCAATCTCTCCGTATTCAGCGCGGGAGACTGCGCGGAGGGGGTGACGCTGCGCGGGCTGAAATATGAGCTGACGGACGCTCGTCTGCCCAGCGGCGTGACGCTCGGCGTCAGCAACGAGTTCACCGGCGCGGAGAGCCGCGTCGAGGTGAGGAGCGGCGCGCTGCTTATCATGTGGTCGGGCGGCGTTGAGGCGGTAAAGGATTTTTAAAGCGGTGATGAGATGAAGATAACGGGAGCAATATTCGATATGGACGGGACCCTGCTGGAGTCCATGCATATTTGGGAAAACGTGGGGCGTGACTTTCTGCTGGCGCACAGCATGCAGCCGGAGCCTGATCTGCGCGAGCGGCTGCGGGCAAAGAGCCTGCGGCAGAGCGCGGTATATTACCGCGAGCATTACGGTGCGGACATGCCGGAGGACGCGATAATGGCGGAGATAAACGGCATGCTGGAAGAGCAGTATTTTCACGTCGTGCAGCCAAAGCCGGGCGCAGAGGCGCTGCTGGTGCGGCTGCAGGAGCGCGGCGTGAGGATGTGCGTGGCGACCTCCACGGCGCGATATCTGACGGAGGCGGCGCTGCGGCGCTGCGGATTGACGCGCTATATCGGGGAGATATTCACCTGCGAGGAGGTCGGCGCCGGCAAGGACAGCCCGGAAATATTTATGCGGGCGCTTGAATGGCTGGGCGGCGAAAAGGAGCATACGCCCGTGTTCGAGGACGCATATTTCGCCATGCTGACGGCAAAGACCGCCGGATTTCCGGTGGTGGCGGTATATGACAAAAGCGCGGAGGCTCAGAATGAAAAAATACGCGCGATAGCGGATATTTATCTGCAAAATTACGGCGAAGCAGAAAAATACGGAATATAAAAGCGAGTCTTGCCTTTCCGAAAGATACGGCGGAAGTAAGATAATTTGTGAGCAAAAAATGAATTTTTTATGTATGATCAAAATTATTCTTGCAAAATGTTTAAAAACGGATATAATGAATGAAAAAAGGAGGCAGCAGCATGGATGAAATAGATGTAAAAATACTCAAATGCCTGAAGGCAAATGCGAGGGAAAATGCGAGCGTGATCAGCGAAAAGGTCAGCATGTCCGTTTCGGCGGTCATCGAGCGTATCCGCAAGCTTGAGAACTCCGGTCTGATCGTGCGTCATACGACGATAATCGACGGCAGTAAGGTCGGCAAGGATGTCACGGCGTTCATATCCGTCAGTCTGGAGCACCCCAAGCATATCGACGCATTTACGGATTTCGTAAGGAACAACAGGCAGATATTGGAATGCCATTACATAACGGGGGATTCCGACTTTATTCTGAAGGTCATGACGGACAACACTCAGACGCTCGAGCGGCTGCTGAACTCCATCAAGGGCGTTACGGGAGTGCAGGGAACGGAAACCATAGTGATCCTGTCCACCGTCAAAAATGAGCACTGCGTAGACCCGGACGAGCTGCCGACGAAATAAAAAAACTGATTTTGCTTGACATTGTTTATAAAAAGGGTATATACTGCATTTATGAAAACAGAGGGCTTATCGGCGCTTGCGGACAGATAGCCCCAGACGGCGGCGGATATGGAACTGAAAAAATATGACGACCGCATTTCGGAAGACGCCTCTGCGCGGGAATATTCCCGGCTGGTGTCGCGTATGGTGCGCCCGTTTTTTCTGCGCGGCGGCGATCATGACGACCTGTATCAGGAGGGCATGATCGGGCTGCTAAAGGCGATAAGGTCGTACGACCCGGCGCGTTCGGATAATTTTGAGGCGTATGCCGCGCTGTGCATAAAGAGCTGCTTGTACGATGCGGTGCGCAGCGATATCGCATTCAGTGAAAAGGAAAAAAGTTTGTTTGAAAGGCTGCAGATCACGGCGGAGCGATCCACCGAGGATATATTCAGCGATCCCGAGGCATTGTGTCTGGCAAACGAATCCGTGAAAGAGATCAAGACCGAGCTCAGCGGCTTGCTGTCTGCTTTTGAGGCGTCTGTTTTGGACCCTTATCTGGAGGGTTACACGGTGAGAGAGATCGCGGTCATGCTTGACCGACCGGTAAAATCCGTTGACAACGCCGTACAGCGCGTGAGGAGGAAGCTCGCGCAGATATTGCTTAGAGGCGACATCAGGCCATAGTCCTGTTCGCATAAATCATTCTACCGCAAAGCGGAAAAGAGAGGTAAAAACATGTACGAAGACAAAACATTGGTGTGCAAGGAATGCGGCAAAGAGTTCATATTTGCGGCAGGCGAGCAGGAGTTTTACGCAGAGCGCGGCTTCCAGAACGAGCCCCAGCGCTGCAAGGAGTGCAGAGACGCCCGCAAGCAGGCGGCTCGCGGACCGAGAGAGTATTTCACCGCGACCTGCGCGGCGTGCGGCAAGGAAGCGAAGGTTCCCTTCGAGCCCAAGACCGACAGACCGGTATACTGCAGCGAGTGCTTCGCCAAGATGCGCGAGGAGCAGAACTGAGAAAAAGTAAAGATCAAGAGCGGCCGTCTCCCTTCGGAGACGGTCGTTTTTTGCGGCAAAAAATAATTTTTGTAAATTAAAGCGAATATTTTCTTGACAGTTTTTAGTATAAGTAATAAAATCTAAAGTGATATAAAATTTCTGCGGTATAGGGATGAAGCTGCTGATTTTATATAATAAAAAACATATATTTTTGGGAGGAATTTAAGCGTGCCGCTTAGTACAACGCAAATAATAATCTTTATTTGTGCTCTGATCGCGGCGCTTGCTGTTGGAATTTTTGCAGGATATTTGATCAGAAAGAAGATTGCAGAAAAAGAAATAGGAAGTGCCGAGGACGGAGCCAAGCGCATCATCAACGATGCCATCAAGGCTGCGGAAGCCAAGAAGAAGGAAACGGTAGTAGAGGCAAGAGAAGAGGTCTATCGCATCCGGACGGAGAACGAGCGCGAATGCAAGGAGCGCCGCATCGAGGTGCAGAAGCTGGAGCGCCGCATTCAGCAGAAGGAAGAAGCGATAGACAAGAAGTACGAGAACATAGAGGCAAAGGAAGAAAAGCTGAGCCAGAAGCTGAAGCAGGTGGAGGAGCAGCAGGAGGAGATCAAGAGCATCAAGAAGGGACAGCTTGAGATGCTGGAGAAGATCTCCGGGCTGACGGTCGAGGAGGCGAAGAACTATCTCATCTCGCATGTCGAGACCGAGGCAAAGCATGACGCCGCCGTGAAGATCAAGGAGATCGAGCGGCAGCTCAAGGAAGAAGCGGATGTGAAGGCGAGAAAGATCCTGTCGATAGCGATACAGCGCTGTGCGGCAGATCATGCCAGCGAGGCGACCGTATCGGTCGTGCCCCTGCCCAACGACGATATGAAGGGGCGCATAATAGGCAGAGAGGGACGCAACATACGCACGCTGGAGACGCTGACGGGCGTCGATCTGATAATCGACGACACGCCGGAGGCGATCACGCTTTCGAGCTTCGACCCCGTGCGCAGAGAGATCGCAAGGCTGTCTTTGGAAAAGCTTATCACCGATGGGCGTATTCATCCCGCGCGCATCGAGGAAACAGTGGAAAAGGCAAAGAAGGAAGTCGAAGCCACGATCAAGCAGGAGGGCGAGCGTGCGATGTTCGAGGTGGGCATCCACGGCATCCATCCGGAGCTGGTGAAGCTGCTGGGACGCATGCATTACCGCTCCAGCTATGGGCAGAACGTGCTCAATCATTCCGTGGAGGTCGCGCATATCTCCGGCTTGCTGGCAAGCGAGCTGGGCGCCGACGTCACCACGGCAAAGCGTGCGGGACTGCTGCATGATATCGGCAAGGCGGTCACTCACGAGGTAGAAGGCTCCCACGTCAACATCGGCGTGGAGATGGCAAAGAAATACCGCGAGAAGGAAGAGGTCATACACGCCATACACGCGCATCACGGCGACGTGGAGGCGGAGACGGTCACGGCATGCATCGTGCAGGCGGCGGACGCCATTTCGGCGGCGCGGCCGGGCGCTCGCCGTGAAAACCTGGAGATGTACATCAAGCGTCTTGAAAAGCTGGAGGAGCTTGCCGGCGGCATGAAGGGCGTCGAAAAGAGCTTTGCATTCCAGGCGGGCAGGGAGCTGCGCATCATCGTCAAGCCGGACGAGGTCTCGGACGACGATATGGTGCTGCTTGCGCGCGATCTGGCAAAGAAGATCGAGGACGAGATGAACTATCCCGGACAGATCAAGGTACATGTAGTGCGCGAGACCCGCGCCGTGGAGTACGCAAAGTAAAAAGCTGAAAACGGCATGCCGCCGCGATAAATGTCGCGGCGGCTTTTTTTATTTCTACCGCAGACTGTTTGCGAATAGGAATATAGCAAACATATCTGCGGGAGGGAAACTGTATGAAAATAATATCCGTCTGGAAAAATCCGGGCAAAAGACTGCTGGCGGAAAACCGCCGCATAGTTTGGCTGGTGCTGGTGCTGGCGCTCGTGCTGTGCGCGGCGCCGCTGCTGACCGCCGGCAGGGCGGCGCTGGCGTCGGCAAAAAAACGCGAGCTTCCCATTTACTGCGTGGAAAAGGACAGCAAGGTGCTGTCTCTCACCTTTGACGCGGCGTGGGGCAATGAGGACACCGAGGAGCTGATTTCGATACTCGGCAGATACGGAGTGCGCGCCACCTTTTTCGTCGTGGGCGAGTGGGTGGATAAATATCCCGAGTCTGTAAAGGCGCTGGCGGACGCCGGACATGAGGTGATGAACCATTCGGACGATCACCCGCATTTTCCCAAGCTCTCTGCGGAGCAGATGACGGAAAATCTCAACAGATGCAACGATAAGATAGAAAAGGTCACGGGCGTGCGCCCGACGCTGTTCCGGCCGCCCTACGGAGACTATAACGACTCGGTGATCCAGACGGTGCGAGGGATAGGCATGCAGGCGATACAGTGGGACTGCGACAGTCTGGACTGGAAGGAATACGGCGCCGACGCCATCTGCAAGCGCGTGCTGGAGCGGGCAAAGCCCGGCTCCATAGTCCTTTTCCACAACGCCGCCAAATACACGCCGCAGGCGCTGCCGACGGTGATCGAGGGACTGATGCAGAAGGGATATTCCTTCGTGCCGGTATCAGAGCTGCTGCTGACAGAGGCTTACGAGATCGACCACAGCGGCATGCAGGTACGGGCAAAGACTTCCGAGGGATAAAAGTCATCTGCGCGCGGATATTTTCGTGCAAAAGAGCAAAAAATTATTAACGCCGGAAAAATATGAGGTTAAAAATTCCTTCACTAATTTTGGTTGTTTTCTACAAAAAAATTTACTTCAAAGCGGTTGATTTTCATATGCGTTCTGATGTATAATCTGAACATAGGTGACTGACTTATTCAGAATGCCTGAAAATTAAAAAATCATAAAGAAAGTAGGGAAGAAAATGAAGAAGCTTTTGGCTGTTCTTCTGGCGGCTGTTATGCTGTTTGCGCTGATTGCCGGCTGTAACGACAACAGCGGGAACAACAATAACAATAACCAGAATCAGAACCAGAATCAGAACAACAACCAGAATGACAATCAGAACGTAAGCACTAAGGACACCGTCAACTTCGCGTTCAACGCGGAGGTTGAGATCATGGACCCCAACTACCGTCAGGGCGACGGCGACCAGATCGTGGCGAGACATTGCTACGAGACGCTGGTCAACACCCACGGTCTTGACCCGCAGCCGCTGCTGGCTGAGAGCTGGGAGTTCAGCGACGACCAGACTCAGGTGACTTTCCACCTCCGCAAGGGCGTCAAGTTCACCAACGGCACCGACTTCACCGCGGACGACGTGCTGTTCTCCATCGAGAACAACCGCGGCTCCGCCTATCAGTCCACCTACACGGACGGCATCATCAACGTCGAAAAGGTTGACGACTACACCGTAGTCATCACCACCGGCGACGAAGAAGGACCCAAGCCCAACGGTCTGCTCATGTACAACCTGACCTGGGTTTACATGGTTCCCTCCGACACTTATGAGGAGAAGGGCGCCGACTGGTTCAAGTCCAATGTCGTCGGCACCGGTCCGTACGTGCTGGATTCCTATGACGTCACCGGCAGACTGGTTCTGCTGCGCAACGAGGATTACTGGGGCGAGAAGCCCGTTATCCGCGAGGCGGTAGGTCAGCTTTATCAGGACGCTTATACCCGCGGCGTCGGTCTTGAGAACGGCGAGATCGACTATGCTTCCATCGACGAGACCGTGTGGGCGTCGCTCGAGGGCAACGACAAGGTCGTTGTTGAGACCGTCCCCAGCACCCAGCTCACCTTCCTGGTAATGAACGTCACCAAGGCTCCTTGGGACAACGTCAAGGTGCGTCAGGCTGTTTCCTACGCGCTCGACCGTCAGATGATGGTCAACGTGGCAAATCCGCGCGGCGGCAGACCGAACTCCATCCTCTGTACCTCCGCCATGATCGGCTATACCGAGGATGTCCCGACCTATGATTACAATGTTGAAAAGGCAAAGGAGCTGCTGGCTGAGGCAGGACTCCAGACCCCGTACGATGCGGGCACGCTGGATCTGACCGAGCGCTTCAAGCAGTGGGCGGAGATCGTGCAGAGCAATCTGGCGGCGATCGGACTCAACGTCACCATCAACATGATGGACAACAGCGTGTGGTTTGACCAGGCGTTCGGCGGCGGTCTGAACATCTCCTTCTTCGGCGCGTCCTGGGGCTCTGACCTCGGACACCTTGCCGAGCTGTTTGACAGCAAGAAGATCGGCGCGGGCATGAACTTCTCTTATTACAACAGCCCCGCGGCGGATGCGGCTTCCCTGAAATATGCGCAGACCGTCGATCCCAATGAGCGTCCCAAGGCGGCAAAGGAACTGCTGACCATACTCCAGACCGACCTGCCGCTGATACACCTGTTTGACAAGGCGTATATCGACGGTCATGCCAAGGACCTCGTCATTGAGAATATGTATGATGACGGCATCTGGTTCATCAAGGATTGGTACTGGAAAAACTGAGCTTAATACTATTTTTCCACAGACGGCGGCTGACAGCCGCCGCCTTGTGGATATAAGAGAAAAAGGGGGCAGTATTGAATGATTAAATATGTTATCAAGAGGATACTGCTGATCATACCCACCATGCTCGTGGTGCTGTTCGTGATTTTCACCATCCTCGCGCTCTCGCCCGGCGACCCCGGTCGTCTGATACTGGGGCAGGCGGCGTCGCAGGAGCAGGTAGACAAGCTTAATCACGAGTTCGGAGTGGATCAGCCGTTCTTCGTCAGGTTTTTCAATTACATGAAGGGACTTGTGCAGGGTGACTTCGGCACATCCTACCGCACGAGAAATCCGGTGCTGGAGGATATCGGCAAGCGTCTGCCGTACACCATCAGGCTGGCGCTGCTCTCCATGGCAGTCGGCGCGGTGATAGGCATAGCCTTCGGCATCATCTCCGCGGTGCGGCAGTACTCCATAATGGATGGCGTATGTACCTCGCTGGCAATGATACTGGCGGCAATGCCGGGCTTTTTCTTCGGCATGTTCGCCATATATATCTTCTCGCTAAAACTGGGCTGGCTGCCGTCCTCCGGCGTGCAGAACTGGAAGGGCTGGATCATGCCGGTCATCACCAATTCCATCGGCATGGCGGCGGGTCTGCTGCGTCTGACGCGCGCCAGTATGCTGGAGACGATACGCTCGGACTATATCCGCACGGCGCGCGCCAAGGGCGCCTCGGAAAGCACCGTCATCTGGAAGCACGCGCTGCGCAACGGACTGCTGCCCGTCGTCACCACGCTGGGCATGCGTCTGGGCGGCATCATGGGCGGCTCGGTCATCACCGAAAGGGTGTTCAATTTCCCCGGCGTCGGCAACTATACGGTCACCTCGACGCAGGCGAAGGATATGCCTACGGTGCTTTCATCCACACTTATCCTCTCTACCTTCTTCTGCCTTATAATGCTGCTGGTGGATATTTCCTACGGCTTTATCGACCCGCGCATCAAGGCGAGATATACGACCTGAGGAAAGGGGGAGCTGAATAATGGCTAAGGAAAAGAAAAGAAAAGTCAAAAAAGGCGGCTTTACCGAGATAGCCTTCAGATTCTCCCGCAGCAAGACGGCGATGATCGGCTTCGTTCTGCTCGTGCTGATAGTGCTGGTGGCGGTGTTTGCCGACCTCATAGTGCCTTATGACAAGGTGCTGGAGCAGAACAGCAGCAACCTGATGGCGACTCCCTCCAAGGATCACTGGTTCGGCACGGATCCGCTGGGACGCGACCTGTTTGCCCGCGTTGTGCACGGCAGCCGCGTTTCCATCGCGGTCGGTCTGCTGACAACCATCGTGGCGATGGTTGTGGGTGGTCTGTTCGGCATCATCGCCGCTTACTACGGCGGCAGGGTGGATATGTGGATAATGCGTATCGTCGATATCTTCACCTGCATCCCCGGCATATTGCTGTCGATAACCATTGTGGCGACGCTGGGACCGAACTTCATCAACCTGGTGCTGGCGATGGTCGTCACCAGCATACCGGGTACGATACGCTTTATCAGAGGCGTCGTCATGGGCGTCACGGAGAATGATTACGTCGAGGCGGCGAAGTCCTATGGCGCAAACGATATGAGGATAATGCTCAAGTACATCATGCCCAACGCCATGGGCACGATAATCGTCGATACCACGATGACCGTTGCGGGCTGTATCCTCAGCGCGTCGGGACTTTCATACCTCGGACTGGGAATTCAGCCGCCGTCGCCGGAGTGGGGCGCCATGCTGTCAGATACCAAGCAGTATCTGCGCACGTCGCCGCATCTGCTGATATTCCCCGGACTTGCCATCATACTGACGGCGTTTTCCATCAACCTCGTGGGCGACGGTCTGCGCGACGCGCTTGACCCGAAGCTGAGAGACTAAGGGAGGAGGAGCGAAATGGCGGATAAATTGCTGGAGATAAAGGATCTGGAGGTCATCTACCAGAGCGATTTTGAAACGGTTCACGCGGTGAACG
>JAFTDT010000106.1 GCA_017453985.1 Clostridia bacterium | reverse complement strand
TGCTTGATTACACGTGAGTCAATTACTATTTTTCTCATTGCCTTCCTCCTGTATTTCCCGAAGGGTTTCCTTTAGCGTTTTCGCAATTGCAGCAGCCATCAGGTATGGAACGCCATTTCCAATCATTTTAAACTTTTGAGATAGTGGAAGCGTTTCTAATACAACAAAGTCTTTCGGTAACGATTGAACCGCCATAGCTTCAGCAACCGATATCCGGCGTTCTTTATAGGGATGGAGATGTACCTCATTATGCCCGTACGCGGCAGTCGGTGAAAATCTCCAACGATGCAGTCGTTTAAAAGACTTTCCACTTGTATCGCCTTCTTGTATTGTAGCTATTTTTTGGCTTCCCGCTTTCACAGCAAAGATATCATTTCCGTTTGCATGGTGAAGCACATCGTTTTTTTCAAACCAGTACTCTACTGTAAGTTTCTTGGGAAGACCTCGAGCAGGAAACTGAAGCTCGCCATCTACTGCAAAAGCGTTCGTTGTTGGCCATTTCCTTGATAGAATATTGTCCGCGTTAAAGAGACTATGCCGCTCCCAATCAAACGAGAGATTTTCTACATCTCTTACAAAAAGATCTTTCAGAATCCCAACCATAAATCCTCGTTCTCTGAATTGCGGAACCCCGTATGCTAACGCATTAGCTATAGTATCATCGATTAGATAATTGTTTGCGGAAACTTTCCTCTTCATTTCATTGTAAAATGGGCGATGCTTCTCTGTCCTCACAAGCCCTTTTACGTTTTCAAAGAGGAAAAAATCCGGCTTACAACGGCAAATAATATCAAAATAGGTTTTGGTTAATCTTCCGTTCTTTCCGTTCACGCCGGCATTCTTTCCTGCAACAGAAAAATCCGGACATGGAGGACCCCCAATAAAACCAACTAAGTTTCCTTTTTTTCGTTCTTGCTCAATAAGCCTAATAAGTGTCTTTTTCCCGCGACGTTTAGCATATCTCTCGGCACTATCATTATGATACCCATAAAGTGGTGCAGCTATCTGCATTTGTTCACGAGCGTTTCTGTATGCTTCCATAAAGTTAGAGTCAAACTCGTTTACAAATACGATGTTATAACCGTTTCTTTCAAAAGCTAGATCCAATATTCCAATCCCTGAAAAAAACGCAAATACCGAGATTCTCTTTTTCATAAGAGATACATTCCTTTACTGGGTGAATAATAACTATGCGCCTTTCCTATTTTTCGACGCCTAAAACCAACACAAGATTTATATCATCCAAATTGGGACGATCAGATTGTCGCTGTCGAAGGCGCTGAATTTGTCGGCCATGCAGAGGACGGCGCCGGTGCCGAGCTGAAGCGGGGATTTGTCGATTACCTTAAAGACGCGGGTCAAGCGTTTGTCCGGCGTGGCGGTCTTTTTGATCTCCAGCGGACAGAGCTTGCCGTCGCCCTCGAGGATGACGTCGATCTCTTTGGCATCGCGGTCACGGTAGAAGTAGAGATACGGCTCCAATCCCGTGTTCTGATAACTCTTCATGATTTCCGACACGGTGTAGTTTTCCAGCAGAGCGCCGCTCATGGCGCCGCTCTCAGCTACCTCCGGCGAGGACCAACGCGTGAGGTAGCACACCAAGCCGGTATCGTAGAAGTACACCTTTGGCGTCTTGATCGTGCGCTTGAGGACGTTGTTGGAGTAGGGATGCAGTAAGAAGATGATCCCCAGCGTTTCCAGAATGTTGATCCATGCCTTGGAAGTCTGGATGTCGATATCGGCGTCCTCCGCCAGCGCGTTGTAGTTCAAAAGCTGCGAACAGCGAGCGGCAACGGCAGTGACAAAGCGATTGAATTTCAGTGCGTCCACATTCCCGGAGAGTTCCCGCACGTCCCGCTCAATGTAGGTGGAGAGATAAGACGAATAGAAGACGTTTCGATCCGGCGTCTGGCCGCTAATAAGACCTGGCATGGAGCCGCGCCACAGGCGCTCGAACAGCTCCGGTGTAGTGATAGGCTGGATCTGATCCCGCTCTGCAAGCAGCCGCTCCATATCCGTGGTAAACGGCACGCATGGGGCGCCGATGATCTCCCGCTGGGACATGGGCGACATGTGCAGCAACGCCACGCGTCCGGCTAGCGATTCCTGCACGCCGCGCATGAGTCGGAAGATCTGCGAGCCGGTCATCCAGAAGTCGCCAGGGTTGTGATGCTCGTCGATGTGGATTTTGATATAGGTGAACAGCTCCGGGGCATACTGCACCTCGTCGATCAACACAGGCGGTTTGTGAAGCTGCAGGAACAGGGCGGGATCGTTCTTTGCCATGTCACGCTCGGTAAGGTCGTCCAGCGTCACATACTTGCGGCCAATATTCTCCTTCTCCGCCAGCTCCCGCAGCATGGTCGTTTTGCCTGCCTGCCGGGGGCCGGTCAGCAGGATTGCAGAGTAGGACTTGCTCAGCTCCAGGATGCGGTTTTCCATATGTCGGCTGATGTATTCCATAATGCACCACCTGAAAATACATAGTTTGCGGCTAATTTTAACTCTTCCACTATTATAGCCGAAGTCAGTCTGAAAGTCAACAGAATTGCGGCAGATTTTTATTGCGAAACGAAAACTGCCGAAGTCCATTCGCATGATAACAGCAAAACAGGATATTGAAGTATAGAAACAGGACTTTGGCGCAAAAACAGGACATTGAGAAAACGAAGACTGTGTTCCGCAAATCCCTCTTTTCTTTGTCTACTGCGACGCAGAAACGAGGGCTGAAACACGGAAATAGGATTTGAGAAACAGATTGTTTTATGGTATACTTTATACAGGAAAAAAGTCGTGCAAGGAGACAAAAAATGATTCGTCCTGAAGACATCGAATCCCTCGAAAAAGATTGGGCTGAAAGAGACCCCTTAAAGAAGTATAAGAATGACCCCGACCCGGAAAAGCGGAAGCGCGCTGATGCCTGGGGCTTCGGAATCGGATTGCAGGCAGTCGATGGACTGCGCGTATCGGACTTTCTGCTCTCGGTTGCCATCCGACAGATTTAAGGAGAGATCACCATGAAGGAGGCAACGAAACTGATTGAGGAGTATCACAAGAAGTAAATCCATAAGCGAGCCCCGGCTGTCCGCCGTATTTCTTTGTCTACAGCGGCGCAGAAATTGAGGGATGAACATGGAGGAGTATCGACATGAAACACGAATGTAAAATCACGGTGCTGGACACCAAGTGCTTCCCGGAGCTTCAGGAGGCGTACCTTGCCGACCCCAAGTCCGGGCCCTGCCCGTTTTTTAAGAAGGGCGACAGCTTTCTGCTCAAGCGCACGCCGCAGCAGGACGACTTCTATCATCTCATGAACGGCAAGTTCTGCGGCGAGGCATGGGACGCGGTGAGTCGCTATGTCTACACCGCGCTACAGGGCGGCTCGATCATGCAGGGCTGGACGAACGACGACCGCATGATGATCGCCTGCTGCAACGACGGCACCCGCCCGGTCATCTTCAAGATCGAGCGCATCGACCTTCCTGAGAATGACGAGGAGCAGGAGTGGCTGGCAAAGCAAAACTTCCGCAACACGGCGGAGGGCGCATATACCGGCTGAGATCGTATGGCAAACCCGACCCGGACTTGAACTGTCCGGGGCGGGTTTACTTTTCAAACAACGCAAAATTTGAGTTGATATTTACTCGATATTTTGCTATAATATCAATATGCAATCAGACGCTTGACAGGAGGTGGCAGTATGCCAAACATTCGACCCATATCTGATTTGCGCAACAGCGCCAACGAGATCTCTGATTTTTGCCGTCAGACGCGGGAGCCGGTGTATATCACCCGCAACGGAACGGGTGATATGGTCGTGCTCAACCACGAGGAGTATGAGCGCCAAATATCACTGATCGACCTGTATGGAAAGCTGGCTGTTGCGGAGCAGCAGATTTCGGACGGCGCCGAGGGGGAGGATTTTGCTGAGGTCGCCAGACAGCTGCGGGAGCGTGTCCATGGAACCCTATAAGGTGAAGATTTATCCTGCGGCAAAGCAGGATCTTATGGACATCGTCGACTATTTGAACACACTTTCATCGGACGCCGCCCTGCGCCTTTACGACAAAATCACGGAAGAGATCATGAGTCTCTCCAGAATGCCGGAGAGATGCCCGAGGCCGCGCGACCTGGCGCTGGCCGCAAAAGGCTATCGCTATTTGGTGGTCGAGAAGTATCTGGTGTTCTATGTTGTGGAGCGCGATACCGTGCAGGTACGACGGATCCTCTACGGGCGCAGGAATTATCAGCAGATTTTGTGACTTGCCGATCTCCATCCCCCCACGACCACATAACTGACCACAACCGCCTCTGGAGGACACGGAAACAGCGGAGAAAAGAGCGCCGGAGAGCAAGTTTTCCGGAGCGGAAAGGGTCAAATGGTTTTCATACACATATAGCACCAAGTTCGAACGCTTTTTGGAGGCAGGGGACCGCTGGTTCAAATCCAGTCGCCCGGACTAAAACAGCGGATTTTGATTATAACCTACAACGCTAATACAAGAGCTTATCTGAACGCACCAATGACTACAACATATATTGAGCAGTTTTATACTGAATAACGTCCTTCAAAAAGATGATTGTCTAACAAGCAAAAATCTGTAGGGGTCAGGATTACACGCGGCAGATTGTCAAGCAAGTATAGCAGAAAAAGTGGAAGCAGAACTCCAAAACAGGCCATTGGCTGACTTTTTCAATAGATTTCTCTATTAAAAGCGGTATACTGTCCCAAAATGCAAAGGAGCGTCGGCATGAATTATTTGCAAACCGAATCTGCCTATTCTGCGATAAAGTCAGCTATTTTCGGACACGCAGTCGGAGATGCACTTGGCGTACCTGTTGAGTTTGTTCCCCGTGAGCGTTTGCGTGGCTCGCCGGTAACAAATATATTGGGGTTTGGCAGTCATAATGTTCCGGCAGGTACTTGGTCGGACGACACCTCCATGACGCTGTGTACGTTGGAAAGTCTTACAAAAACAGGAAAAATCGACCTCAACGATATAATGTGCCGCTTTTCCATGTGGGGCGATTCCGGCTATATGACGCCGCACGGCAAAGCGTTTGGGATCGGACGAACAACGCTCCGTTCGATTGTAAAATACAATCGGGGTCATTCTGTGGACAAATGCGGCGGCTGCTTGGAAAGCGATAACGGAAACGGTTCCTTGATGCGAATTCTCCCTGTAATCCTCTACCAGAACTTCGCTGCGGGATGCGATATTTACGGCGCAGCGCAAGTTGAAGAAATTCACGCTGTTTCCGCATTAACGCACGCTCATCCGCGCTCTATGACGGCATGCGGCATTTACGCTTTTATCATAAATGAATTGCTCCGTAAAAGCAGCGCGGATTCTATTGAAAGGGGAATTGAAGCGGCAAAATGCTATTATGCAAATCATCTTGAATATTCGAGCTTTTTCCGTATATTCAACATCGAGCTTCGCGCAATGGATATGTCTGAAATCAAAAGCAGCGGCTATGTGGTCGATACACTTGAAGCGGCTGTTTGGTGTGCCCTAACAACGGAAAGCTATCAGAGTTGTGTCTTAAAAGCGGTCAACTTAGGCGACGATACGGACACGATTGCCGCTGTAGCAGGCGGACTTGCAGGATTGCTTTACGGCTATGACAACATTCCTTCGTATTGGTTATCCACCATTGCGTTACATGAAAAATTGGACGCCATGTGCATGGAAGCCGCTGTTCAATGGACTGAGAAATAGTTTTCTGCTTTATATGGATTAAGCAAGTGCGCATTCTTTAATGAGTAATTGATCCCCCATTCCGGGTTCTTGTAATCATAGCTGACAAATACCCCGTTTGGCTCAGTCCAAACAGTGGCAGGGATGATATACACATCCGGAAAACTGCCGTTGTTGAAAACTATGTAACAGACAAGGTGTGCGTCGTCCAATTTGATTTTGTTCTTGTGGATTGATACATAGTTTTTGTTGCGCATCGCTTTGACCTGCACCTCCAAAAACTGTCCTGCTGGGCTTTTGGCAATAAAGTCCACCCCGTGATCGTCCACCTCAGAGGTGTAAACCTCATAACCGTAGGAAGTGAACTCCATTTTTGCATAGTATTCCGCATACCGACCGAGCTGCAAAGGCTTCAGCTCAGACCAATTCAAGTTAGGCATAATTAAACCTCTTTTCGTGCAGACTTTTTGTAATTATAGCATGTTGAGTTGGATTTTCAAGCCCCGTTAAAGGCAGAACACGCAACAGTCTTATTCTATCGCGTCACGAGGCAGTTTGGCGCGTGACATTTATGAAGAGCTTTTCATTCATCGGCGCCGCTCATCTGAAATCGATGAGCGGCGCCGGGTTTGCTCAGCTTTTCTCAAAAAGCCTTTTTGCTGCCGCTTGAATTTGCTCGATTGAAAGGGAACCGAGCTCGCCAACGCTTTTATCAAGCAAGGAGCAATAGTCTGAAATTATCCTGTGGGACGCTGCTGAATGACCGTTGCCGCCATCGGTGCAGTCTGCTTCACGGGCGAACTGCTCCAAAAGATTTCGCTCTTTGGAATAAATCAGCTCCACCAATTTTGCCCTGTACTCCAGACGCGCAGAAGGCATATCGGGACAGAGAGCAAGATCCATTGCGTGCTGCGCCTCATGCTTGAGCAGCGATACCATAAATGCTTCGCTGTCAAAATCATAGGATGATCTTACACAGTTAATGATTCCGTCGGAGTCTGTCCAGCCGCCCGTGCCGACTTTGCCGAAGGAGAGATAGTCGAGCCAGCTTTTTGAAATGAAGCCGTCCAAAAGCTTTACCGTATAAGACTGCGTCCCGCTCGGAAGCTCAACCTCGTATGTCTCAGCCGTTGTGGTTTTCCACACATAAGGTCCATAGCAGCCGCCTGTTTTGCCGCCAAGGAAGCAAAATCCTCTGCGCTTGAACTCATCTGCGATCTGCTTTTGCTCCAGCTCATAAAGACGGCTATCCGCCTCGCTGAGCTGAAGAAGCGCCGCCAGCCTTGTCCGCAGCGCGTCTGCGGACTCATCTTTATCAAGACGCAGGTAAAAAACGTCTCGATAATACTGCTGATAAGCGCGCAGAATGGCGTTGAGCGGCGCATCAATTTCATAGCTCGGATATTGTTCTTTGTCAAATACCGTCATGTATCGCTGATAAAGCTCTGCCTGCTCCGGAAACTGCTTTATATAGCTAATTGCTTCAATAAGATCGCCTTTTATGATATAGCCGTAATAGGTATCCTCATAAAACCTCGGTTTGTCCATTATTGACCTCTTATACCGGACTTCTTAAATAAAACCGAAAGCTTGTGGAGTTATGCGTTCGGATCCGTATAGCCCACCAGCAGCCGCAGCGTGTTTTCTGCGCCGTCGCGGTGGCTGCGCTCATAGCCGTGCGAGGCGTACACGCCGGGACCGATAAGCCCGTGCATGATGTCGTGACCGGCGGAGAGAGTCGCCTCCACGTCGGAGCCGTAGAAGGGATAGATATCCACGGCGTAGTCCGCGCCGGAGCGTTTCGCCGCCTCGGTAAGCGCCTTGACAGTCTCATAGCTGTAAGGACCGCCGCTGTCCTTGGCGCAGATGGAGACCTGCCGCTCGGTGCAGGAGAGTCCTTCGCCGACGCAGCCCATGTCCACGGATATCGCCTCGGTCACGCCCGCCGGTACGGAGCCGCTGCCGCCGTGTCCGACCTCCTCGTATACGGTGATGTGCGCCCACACCGCCCGCGAGGGCTTCATGCCGCTTTCCTTCAGATATTTTGCATAGCCGAGCAGTATCGCCACGCTCAGCTTGTCGTCGAGGAAACGGCTCTTGATATAGCCGCTCTTGGTAATTCTGGTGCGCGGCTCAAAGCAGACGATATCGCCGACGCCCACGCCGAGCTTTTCGGCGTCCTCCTTGGATTTTACATCCTCGTCCAGAACTATCTCCATGGCGCTCCATTCGCGCTTGGTGTCGTTGTATTTGCCGTTGACGTGGATGGAAGCGTTGACAAGCTGGCAGGTGCCCTCCAGTATTCCGGAAAACTTGGTGATTACACGCACGTTCTCCGCCTCGGCGTTGTTGGGGTTCATGCCGCCGAGACGGGTTATCTCCAGTCTGCCGTTTGGCTTTATCTGGCTGACCATGCCGCCCAGCGTATCGGCGTGCGCCGCCAGCATCAGTCCGCCGCAGGAGCCTTCGCCGTCCGCGAGCTTCACCAGCACGCCGCCCTTGATGGTCTTTTCCGGCGCATAGCCCAGCGCCCGCAGCTCGCTGCACACCAGCTCCGCAGCCTCGGCGGTATAGCCCGTGGGGGAGTCCACCGCCAGCAGCTTTACCGCTTCGTCCATCATGTAGTCCGTGTACTTTTTAAGATTGATTTTTTTCATAATGCCCTCCATAATGGGGCTGAGCCCCGTTTTTTATATTTGTCCGACGCATATATTAAAGCATAATGCGCGGCATTTTTCAATCTGTTGAGGACTTTTTTGAAAAAATGCAACCCAAACCGCATAAAAAGCGATATAATAAATGAAAGCCCGGAAGGGAGGCAATGCGATGGAGGACAGGGAGATAGTGGAGTTGTTTCTCGCCGGAGATGAGGAGGCGATAAGGCGCGCCGCGGAGAAATACGGCGCGCGGCTGCGCCGGCTGGCGTTCAATATCTGCGGCGACGAGGGCGTGGCGGAGGAGTGCGAGAACGACGCTTATCTGCGCGCATGGGAGCTGATACCGCCGCATGAGCCTTACGAATATCTTTGGGCTTTTTTGGCGCGGCTGGCGCGGTTTTCCGCCATAGACCGCCGCCGACGCCTGTCGAGGCAGAAGCGCAGCGCGGAGTATACCGCGCTGACGGACGAGCTGGAAAGCTGCCTGTCCGCACGGGGCAATCCGGAGAGCGAGCTGGACGGAGCAGAGCTGAGCCGTGCGGTGAGCGATTTTCTCCGTGAGCTGCCGGCGGAAAAGCGCAATATCTTTATCCGCCGCTACTGGTATGCGGACTCCGTCGCGGAGGTGGCGGAGCGGTTTTCTCTCAGCGAGAGCAAGGTGAAGTCGGTGCTGCATCGTCTGCGGAGCAGGCTGAAGGAATATCTGATAAAAGGAGGATATCTGCCATGAGCGGCGCGGAATTTCTGGAAAAAATAAACGATATCGACGCCGATTTGCTGGAGGAGGCGGAGCGGACGCCGGCGCGGAAAAAGCAGAGCCGGGCAAGCTGGCTGCTGCCCGCCGCGGCATGTCTCATACTGCTCGGAGCGACGGTCTATGCCGTGAGCAATATTTTTTCGGTAAAAAAGTGGTATACCTTTGACGAGAGCGGCTATTCCATATCTTTCG
This sequence comes from Clostridia bacterium, assembly GCA_017453985.1. Lineage (GTDB taxonomy): Bacteria > Bacillota > Clostridia > Oscillospirales > Butyricicoccaceae > RGIG3726. The sequence goes on along the minus strand of JAFTDT010000106.1, from coordinate 11,508 downwards.
AGCTGGCAGGCGTGCGCGAGGGCGAGCTGAAGGGAGATATCCGCGAGGCGCCGGAGCGCATTCGCGAGCAAGTCGCCGCCTATCAGGTGTGGTCAAGCTCCTTGCCGACCATTTATCATAAAAGCTGCGAGTCTGCAAAGGCGGCGGCGGAATATGTAGGCTATGACGGGCTGGTCGTGCCGCATTTTCCTTATGCGGAGTCGGAGACGCAGATATCGGTGCTTGGCGGCAGGAACGGCAGAATAAACACGGTCAGGATAGAGAGCTATAATTTACAGGAGGATATCCGCGCACAGGCGATATCACTCATTTATACGACGGCGGCAGAGACGGATGAAAGCGGCAGAAAGCTGAAGCATGCCACGACGGAGCGGCTCGATTATTCATGGAGCGAGTTCACGACGGAAAACGGCTATCTCTGCCAGACCGTCCGCGACACGCCGATGGCGAGCGGATATATGGGGCTGGACGGCTATATCGTAAAGGATAAGGTGCTGTACTGGCTGCATCTTGCCTTCAAGGAAAACGACGCCGAGAGGGCGGAGGCAATGCTGCGAGCATGGGCGGAGGCGTTTTAGAAGCAAAAATTAAAAGCTCCTGCAGAGGCTGTCTCTGCGGGGGCTTTCGGTGTATGGGAAAGAGTCAGACGACTCGTGTCGGCGAGATCATTTCAGCTTTTTCGTTATCCCCGTCGCCTTGAGCGCATAGTACAGCACGGGGGAAAGTATGCAGGCGAACACCGCATTTATCGCAGAAGCGGGCATGGCGAGCACCGTTCTGGTCCATGCGCCCTCCCACGGCAGACCGGAGATGAAATGTCCCTCAAGGAACTTGCGCCCCCAGTAAAGTATAAGATAAGCGACCGCGCCGAAGACGCCGGAGAGTACGACCCTGAGAGGCGTGCGGCGCTCCTCCTTGACGGCGCCGAAGGCTGCGCCGCAGACAAGCCCCATCGCGCCCTTGGTGACAAAGGTCATAACGGCGGAAAAAATGCCGTATTCAGAATAAAACAGCAGGTCGTAAAGAAAAGACCCCAGCCCGCCGGCTATGCCGCCTCCGGCGGCGCCGAGCAGCAGTCCTGCGGCAAGGATAAAGGCGTTGGCGGGATGGATATACGACTCAAGAAAGGGTATGCGTATCATCGTGGTGAGAAAAACCACGGCAGACATCATGCCGAGGAAAACTATGCGGTAGGTCTTGCGGTCGGCTCTGTTCATGCTTACATCTCCCGGTAACTGATTTCTGATTTAATTATAAGCGCAAAATGGCATTATAAAAATGCCCAATTTAAGTATTTTTTATGTGGTCAGATTTGCGCTTGCCTGTTTGCGGAAAAGGTATTATAATACAGGCATATGAACAAACGGGAGAGATGTTATGCGACAGAAACGTATTGTGACCGTGCAGGACCTGTCCTGCTTCGGCAAATGCTCGCTCACCATATCGCTGCCGGTGATATCCGCCGCGGGGATAGAGGCGTGCTGCGTCCCCACCGCCGTGCTGTCCACGCACACCGGCGGCTTGGGCAAATGCACGTACAGAGATCTCACGGAGGATATCATGCCCATCGCGCGGCACTGGCAGTCGCTGGGGCTGGAGTTTGACGCGGTATATTTGGGCTATCTCGGCTCAGAGCGGCTGCTGGAGAGCGCGGAGGCTTTTGCGGATATGTTTGTGCGTGGGGACACGCTGCTGATAATAGACCCTGTGATGGCGGACAACGGCAGACTGTATTCCGGCTTTACACCCGGCTTTGCAGAAGGGATGGCGAGGCTTTGCGGCAGGGCGGACGTGATATTGCCCAATCTCACGGAGGCGGCGTTTCTGCTGGGAGAGGAATACCGCGAGAGGTATGACCGGAGCTATATTGAGGACCTGCTGCGCCGCTTGGCGGGCTTGGGCGCGAAAAAGGTGGTGTTGACTGGCGTCAGCTTTGAGGAAAATAAGCTCGGCGCCGCGGTATACGACAGCGCCGATGGTGAAATGCAGTTTTGCTTTACAGAGCGCGTAAACGGTTATTTTCACGGCACGGGAGACCTGTTTGCCAGCGTGTTTTCCGCCGTTTATGTCAAGCACGGCGATGCCTTTGCCGCAGCGCGTGCGGCGGCGGAAATGACTTGCCTGAGCATAAAAAAAACGGTGGAGGCGGGAGGAGACCAGCGATTTGGTGTGTATTTTGAGCCGTGTCTGCCGCACCTCGCACGCCTTATGGAGACTCAGAGGGATATATAGCGCGCGGCGGCGAAGCCGGTGACGCCGCGCCAGCTCACGGTGTACCAGCCGCCCGATTCGCCCAGCACGGTCAGCACCGTGCCGTTTGGTACGGCGGTCAGTATCTGTGCGGAAACGGAGGGACGCGCGCGGATGTTCAGTCTGCCGTAAGACAGCGTCACCGTTCCGCGCATCGGCGCCCGCGGCTCGACCAGAGGCACGGAGAGATACCGTGTCACGCCCAGCGCCGCGGCTCTGCCGATCGCGGGGATATTCCGCGTTATCCAGTCGGCGTCCTGCCGGTTGTCGTGATAGGCTATCTCTATCAGCACGGCGGGCGCTTTTGTTTTGCTTACCTCACCGATAGTCGTGGTCGGCACGGCACGAACTCTGGCAGGCTCCGGATAGATGCCCTTGAATATCTCTGTGAAGATGCCGGCGGCGCGGGCGCTGTTTCTGCCGTATGTATAATAGTAGATTATGCAGCCGCGCTCGGAGCCATATTTGCCCTCCGGCGCCGCGTTCGAGTGCAGAGCGAGATAAAAATCGTATACGCCCGAATTGGCTTGACGTATCGAGGATGCGGCGGTCATGGCGGGCGTATTTCTCGTATATTGCACGCCGCTCGCGGTCAGATAAGGCACGGCGGCGTCGGTGACGAGATTCATATAGTATTCTTCCGTGCCGCCGGTGACATATTCGTTGTACTCCTGCGTAGATGGGCTGAGATATATTCGCATAAGCTGCTCCTTTCTCATATCGTGTCTGCTTCAGTATATGAAAAATGAGTGCGCAGCGTGCATTTCGCGCGTCAGCGGAATATACCCCTGAACCAGCGCAGGTCGGCGGAGGTCATACAGCGCAGAGCAAACAGCATCAGCGCGTATGCCGCAAAGAAAAACAGCATCGACGGGATGAGCGCGCCGCAGAAGCGGTGCAGCGTAATGGCGAGGTAAGCGGCGACTGCTGCGGAAAGCAGCGGCTTGAGCGCGCTTTTTACCACGCTCATCCTGACCTCGGATACGGACAGCAGCTTGTTTACGCTGAGTACGAAGTTCAGCACCTCGCTGACGAATATGGTGGCAATATAGCCCCAAATACCGAGTGCGGGTATAAGAAACCACACCAGACTAAGGCTTACGGCGGCGTCTATGATATTGTATTTCATGGAGCTGAGCTGCAGGCCCAGCCCCTTCAGCACGCCGTCCACACACATGTCAAGGTACATTATGGGTATAACGGGGGCGAGCAGCCGGATATACAGCGAGACCTGCGCGTTTTTGTAAATCGCCTGTCCCAGCTCGGAAGAAAAGCAGAACAGCGCCGCCGCAGTGCCGATGGAGAATATCAGAGTCATGTGCATCACGCGGCTGACCATATATTTTATCCGCGTCTGCTGTCCCAGCGCCCGCGCCTCAGCGACCTCCGGCACAAGCAGCGAGGAGATCGCGCCGAGCAGGGCGGAGGGAAAGGTAATGACCGGAAGCACCATGCCCTGTATCGTGCCGTAGATGCTCAGCGCGCCTTCGGAGCTGGAGCCGGTCATGCGCAGTCCGCGCGGTATCAGGAGCTGCTTTGCCGTGACGAGTGAGGAGCGCACCCACGAGCCGACGGCGTCCGGCACGGCGATGGAGAGCAGCTTGCGCAGCAGCCTTGGAGGGACATCGGAGCCGCCGGCGCTGCGTATCTCACGCCGATAAATGGCGTAGGATATCAGCGTGGAGAGCGCCTCGGCGCAGCAGGAACCGGCGACGAGGGCAACGGTGGCGTATTCTCTGCCGCGCGGCAGCAGGAGCTTCAGTCCGTACAGAGTTATGCCGATGCGGATAAGCTGCTCCAAAAGCTGCGTGCCGGAAAAGCGCCCGGCTTTCCGCACGGCGATGAAATATCCGTTCAGGCACGACGAGGCGGACAAAAACGGCAGGCTGATGGAAAGCAGCCGCAGGGCAAAGGTGGACGCCGGCTCCTGCAGCCAGCGGCGGGCAATCAGCCCCGCGCCGCCGAAAAGCGCGCAGCCTGCGGCGCTGCCCAGCAGCAGGCTGTACGTCATGCATACGCGCATAATGCGCTTTTGCGACGCCTGCTCCCGGCTGCTGCAGTCTACGATGAGGCGGGTGGTGGAGAGCCGCACGCCGGAGGAGGCAAAGGCGACTGCCAGCGCGTACACGGACATGATCAGCTCGTACAGTCCGATGGCGGCGGAGCCGAGCGTGCGGGAGAGATATACGCTGAAGCTCATGCCGATAGTGCGCATCAGCAGCGATATGCCGGTGAGAATGACGGTGTTTATCAAAAGCGTCTTTATCCTTTTCATGATAAATCCCTATGATGCAGAAGGCGTTTTGATACGTTAAAAATACCGATAAAGATTGACGGCAGGGCAGAGCGGTGGTATAATAATGCAAAATATTAGGTAATATAATATTTAAGATAAAATGGAGGGCGCGTTATGGGAAACTTCGCTTTGACCTGCTGCTCGACAGCGGATATGCCGCGCAGCTTTTTTGAGGAACACGAGATACCGTTCGCCTGTTTTTCTTTTTTGATGGACGGAAAGGAATATCCGGATGACCTCGGCAGGTCGATGGATTTTGCGAGCTTTTACCAAAAAATCGCGGACGGCGCGCAGCCGACCACCAGTCAGGTCAGCGCCGATGCCTACGAATGCATGTGGACGCCGCTGCTGGAGCTGGGGAAGGATATCCTGCATCTCACGCTTTCAAGCGGTTTCTCCGGCACTATCAATTCCGCGATGGTCGCGCGTGAAAGCCTGCGCGGAAAGTACCCGAATCGGAGGATAGAGGTCGTGGATTCGCTCGGCGCATCCAGCGGCTACGGGCTGCTGGTGACGGAGCTCTGCCGCCTGCGCGACGAGGGCAAGACGCTGGACGAGGCGAAGGACTGGGTGCTGGAAACCAGACTGCGTGTGCATCACTGGTTTTTCTCCACCAATTTGGAGAGCTATTATCGCGGCGGGCGCATCTCCCGCACCTCGGCGGTTTTCGGCACCGTGCTGCAGATATGCCCGCTGCTGAATATGAATACAGAGGGCAGACTTATCCCGCGCGAGAAAATACGCACGAAAAAGCGGGCGATAAGCGAGATAGTCCTGCGCATGGAGCAGCACGCACAGAACGGGCTGGATTACAGCGGCAAGTGCTATATCAGCAATTCCGCCTGTTATGAAGATGCCCGCGCGGTGGCGGATCTGATAGAGGCTCGCTTCAAAAAGCTGGACGGCGGGGTGATGATAAACAGCATCGGCACGGTCATTGGTTCGCATACCGGACCGGGAACGGTGGCGCTGTTCTTCTTTGGAGACGAGCGAGTGATATAACAAATGAATATGGCAAAAGCTCCATGCGGTACAGAGGTAAGGCATGGAGCTTTACTGTTATTGAAAATAAAAGGGAATGGGAATTTACACTCGGCAAAGCAATATGCACAGAATGAATAATATTCCGGTACCGCTTCGCGCGGAAACGCTGCTTCGGCGGAAAAAGCGCCGTTTGGGTTGCCGCAGTACGGCGTGCGGCATAAGGGAGCTATCGCACAAGCAGGAATTTTTATGCAAAACCTACAAATGAGATTTTTGAAAGCCGGATAAAAAGGAGACAATAAGACCACAAAAGAGGGAATTGTTGAGCAAAACCACAATTATTTGTCATTAAACAACAAATTTTACCCTGTGACCGCCTTGGTGAAAATGACGAAAAAGCGGCTGTAAAGCGGCGTTTTAGATGTGTCTATTCACTAAAAAGGACTTGCCAAAATTACCTTGCCATGGTATCATTAACAAAAAATATCCGCATTTCATCATATGCGGAGTCGTCGGCAATCATATGCAAATCATTCATATGCTGCATGGCGGCAAAGTTTCGGGCGCTTTTTGACATGCGCCATAAGTTGTTTTGATAGCAAAACGCCTTGCTATATAATTTATTGGCAGAAGCCAGAAGGAGAGATTGTATGAATTACCAGTGGAAACGCCTGTTATCCGTGATGCTGGCGCTCGCCTTGGTCTTCAGTCTGTCAGCCCCCGTGCTGGCGGCGAACGACGGAGAGACGCCCGCTTCGCGCGGTGTCACTTGGGAAAGGGTAGAGGGAGTCGTAGGGGGACTCCTGAAGCCCGCCAACGAGGCACTTGCAGAGGATAATGAACCCCAATATGCGGACACCGACGTCGTCCGCGTATCCATCGTGCTGGATGCGCCCTCCGTTATGGATAAGGGCTATCCGGTCGAGAGCATTACGAGCAATTCCGCGGCGAAGTCCTACCGCGCCGAGCTGCTCGCACAGCAGGATGCGTTTGCCGAGACCATCTCGCAGCGCGCACTGGACGGCGAGAAGCTGGACGTGGAGTGGAACATCACGCTGGCGGGAAACATCATCTCCGCCAATGTTGAGTACGGCAAGCTGGATGCAATCCGCGTCATTCGCGGCGTCAAGGATGTCGCCATTGAGGCGCACTATGAGCCGGCGGCGGTCAGAGAAGCGGACAACCCCGACATGTCTGTTTCCGCCGGCATGGTCAACAGCACCATGGCGTGGGCTAACGGATATACCGGAGCCGGCAGCCTGGTCGCCATCGTGGACACCGGTCTGGACTATGAGCATGAGCTGTTCGACGGCGGCGCTTATGACTACGCTATCGCGGAGGTCAATGCCGAGCGCGCGCAGAATGGCCTGCCCGCAATCACGCCGATGACTGTTGCCGATCTTGCGCCGAAGCTCAGCGAGCTGAACATTCAGAAGCGCATCAGCGGCGCGACGGCGGAGCAGTACTACCGCAGCAGCAAGGTGCCGTTCTTCGTCAGCTACGTTGACAAGGACTTTGACGCGACGCACCTTGACGATACGCAGGAGGAGCATGGCTCCCACGTCGCGGGCATAGCCACCGGCAACCGCTATGTACCGGAGTTTGACGACGAGGGCACCCGGACCGGCAACTACCTCAATTCCATTGAAGCGGTAAAGACGCAGGGGCAGGCGCCCGACGCGCAGGTGCTGGTCATGGAGGTGTTCGGCAACGGCGGCGGCGCTTATGACTCCGACTATATGGTCGCCATCGAGGACGCCGTCATTCTCGGCGCGGCGGCGGTCAACCTCTCGCTGGGCAGCACTTCGCCCGGCTTTACCACCAATGCCACCTATGCCGAACTGCTTTCCAAGCTGACCGAGAGCAGCACGGTCGTCACCATTTCGGCGGGCAACAACTATTCCTGGTCGAATGACAATTTGGGCAACCTGTACGCCGAGGATACCAACTATCACAGCGGCGGCAGCCCCAGCACCTATCACAATTCGCTTAATGTAGCCTCCATCGACAACGACGGCTCCTCCGGCAATTACTTGACGGTTGGCGACGCCATGGTGTTCTACTCCGAGTCGAGCTATAAGAATGCTATGATGACTACCATCGCCGGCGAACGGGAGTTCGTGTATGTGGACAGCATTGGCGCAAATTATGATACTGAAACAGAACAGTATACATACAACGACTTTGAAAAATTAGGTTCTGGAGTGCTTAAGGGAAAGATAGCGATGTGTAATCGCGGCGGCTCGTCATTTTATATGAAAGCTAACGCCGCGGTGGAGCAGGGCGCGATAGGAGTTATCATCGTCAATAACGCAGCCGGCAGCCTCAGTATGAGCTTGACCGACTATACGTACTCCGCGCCGGTTGTCGGCATTACGCAGGCGGATGGCGCGCGGTTCAAGACCGGTGCCGCGAATACCGAGGTGGAGGGCGTTACCTACTACACCGGTTCGCTTACAGTTGAACGGGCGGCGTTAGTCACCGTATACAATGAGGAATATCTGATGAGCGGCTTCTCAAGCTGGGGCGGCAACAGCGCCCTGACCATGAAGCCGGAGATCACCGCCCCCGGCGGCAATATCTATTCCATATTCGGTCTTAATAAAACTGAGAAATATGGTCTGAAGGGCGGTCACAGAGCGTATGAGAACATGTCCGGTACCTCCATGGCGGCTCCGCAGATGGCGGGTCTGAGCGGCGTGTTTGCGCAGTACTACCGTGACAATGATTTGGAGAGCAGGACGGGCAAGAGCCTCCGCTGGCTGGCGCAGAGCCTCTTCATGTCCACCTCCGTGCCGGTATACATTCCCGGCACAAAACAAACAAATCTGTATTCCATCATCAAGCAGGGCTCCGGTCTGGTGGACATCAATGCCGCCATCAACGCGCAGTCCTACATAACGGTGACCGAGGTTCCCGATACCGCCCCCTGGGCGGCGAAGAACTCCATCGCCGACGGCAAGGTGAAGATTGAGGTCGGTGAGGTAATGTCCGACTCCTTCACGGCTTCCTTTGATATCACCAACTTCTCCGATGAGGATATCACCTTTGATATGTATGCCGACTTCTTCACTCAGGCGTTTGAGAACAGCAACAGAGGCATGCTGCGCCTTGAGAAAACCGAGCCTGTCGAGCTGAACGTCGAATGGATCGTCAACGGCGAGAACAAGACCGAGGGCGGCGCGATGCTCGACTTCAACGGCGACAAGGCATACAACGCCAAGGATTCGCAGTATCTGCTGGACTATGTGACCGGCGCGCTGCTTGCTAACGCCGCCACCTCGAATCCCGTTCTCCATGACGAGGATAAGGCTGACATGGACGGCGACGGCGACATCGACACCTATGACGCATATCTGGCGTACAAGGCGATAAACGGCGCTATCGCTTCCGCTCCGGCGGGCGAGGTGACTCACGTTACCGTGACCGTTTCCGGTCTGAACGACGCCATGGCGAAGTACATGGACTACAACGGCAACTATATCGAGGGCTTCCTCTATGTGCAGGAGGGCGTAAAGGACGGAGATAACGAAGGCGTCGTCGGCGTCCGCCACTCCATCCCGGTTTACGGCTTCTTCGGCAATTGGAGCGACCCCTCCATGTTTGACAAGGGCTCCGCGATCGAGTACAGCTACGGGCTTGAGGAGCGCGCCCCCTACATGTCGGTTGCCAGCGCGCTCGGCGCCAATGCCAAAAATGTGGCGGGCTTTACCGTGCAGTATCCCGGCGAGAGCAAGGCATATCTTTTCGGCGGCAACCCGCTGATAGTGAATGATGGCGACACCTATTATCCGGAGCGCAACGCCATCAACAGCAAGAGTTCGATAGCCGGAATTCAGTATTCCGCGATTCGCAATTCCGTCGGCGCGCGCTTCTATGTGGCGGACCAGGCGGGCAATCCGATAGCCGCTACAAAGCTTGAGATGCCTGCCAACCGCTATAGTGCCTATTATCAAAGGAGCCAGAGCAAATGGCAAAACACCAGCACCAGCGTCGGCATCGGATATGTGCCCACCCATAAGGAAGGCACCAAGCTGACCCTCAACTATCAGCTCGCTCCCGAATATTACAAGGACGAGAGCGGCAAGATAAATTGGGATGCGCTGGGCAAGGGCACCATGATCAGCATCCCGTTCGTGATAGACAATACCGAGCCGATTATAGTCGATGTTGAAACTACCGTAAATGCGGAGAACGGAGAGAACGAGACCCTTTCCGTCATCGCGCACGACAATCAGTATATCGCCGCTGTTGTTCTGTGGGACGACACGGGCAAGCTCATCAAATACATTGGGCAGCGCGACAACGTCCGCCGCGGCGAGCAGTGCATCTATGATTTTGACCTTGCCGAAGTGACGGCAAAGCATCTGCTCATCGAGGTATACGACTACGCGAACAACGTTTCGCAGTGGAAGATCAATTTCAATACCGAGGAGCTTAACGACCCGATGACCCTTGCCCTCGACAAGAACAAGATGCGCCTCTACCTCGGCAACACCGGCAAGCTCACCGCTATTGCTTCCCCGTGGGGCGCGGATGACGAGGTGACCTGGTCATCTTCGGACAACAGCATCGCCACCGTTGATGAAGGCATCGTCACCGGCGTTGAGGTAGGAACCGCCACCATCACGGCGACCGCCGTTGCGGATCCGACCGCCACCGCTTCCTGCGAGGTCGAGGTATTCACCATTGACATGACCGTTGTCGGCGCTCTGCAGGATGCCGGCGGCAAGCCGATGATGTTCACATGGGATCTGAAGAACGATAGGACGTGGACGCCGGGTGCGGAGCTTGAAAACAGTCTCACCGCTATAGCATGGGATAAGGAAAAGGACAATGGCGCCTACTTCTATCAGCAGGACTTCGACGGCTATATGCACAAGGTCAACAAGGAAACGCTGGAAGTCGCGGAAACCTCCGCTGCTACGACGGGCTTCGGCGCGCCGATGGATGGCATAGACTTTGCCTACACATACAATCGCACGAGTGGCAATCACAGAGCGTTTGGCGTATCTGAGAATTATTTCCTGTACAGCGTCAATGTAATGGAGAATACTTTCAGCCGCGGTTGGCCGATGATAGGAAATTATTTCCAAACATATACCTCGGCGAAAAAGTTTGTGGCTATGTGCTATGGATACACCTCTGGCGAAAGAGATTTCTATTATGTGCTGGACGATGACAACTGGCTGTGGAGAATGCAGGTTAACAACGCCACCGGCGGCTTGGCAAGCATGGGGTTGCTTGCCACAGACCTTGACCTCACATATCCGACCATGGATGAAACCACCGGCAACTCTTTGATAGTGGGCGAGGACGGCAACCTTTACCTGGCGCATTTCAATGACAGCACCAGCGAACTGTATTTGCTTACCAGCACTTCTGCAGGTTTTGAGTCCACTCTCCTTGGCAACGTCGGTGAGGACGTGTGGCCTGCGGTGCTGATCGAGGCCAAAAGGAACATAGAGGAAATCGAGCTTGGCAACAATGCAGAGGAGCCTGTTGCTGTGGAAGAAATCAATGTTGCGGCTGACGCTGCTATTGATTTGGTAGTCGAGAACGGCAGATATGTCCCCGCAGACGGCAGCCTCAACGCCGTTTCCGGCGAGTACCGCCGTCCCGTCGCGGACGAGCCGCAGGCTCTTGTCCAGAAGTTTGAGATCACTGCGGACAGAGAAGACACCACCAACGGACTTATCCAGATAGATATTCCCGACACGATGACGATCGAGAAGATCACCTATTACGGCGATCTCAAGTCCGTTAACGAAACCAACGAAGGTCAGATCATTTTCAGCTACGTCTTCGGCGAGCCGGTAGAGAAGGACACCGTTGTTGCCGAGATAATATGTGCCAAGGGCAGCACCGGCAAGGCGAATGTAACGACCAAGCAGATCAACAACGAGCATCTTTACGAGGAAGGCGATATCATCTACCTGCCAGAGCCGGGCGACCCCGTACCGGGCTGGGCCGGACCC